>NZ_JBHSMP010000039.1:0-4263 GCF_042655705.1 Paraburkholderia denitrificans
GCGCGAACCCAGTTATCACCTGGTGCCTGGACTCACGCCTCACCTCAAATCCGACGCACTCCTAGATCATGATGTTTAGTGTTGGCCACAGAGCGAGCGTCCGCTCTTGCGAAGCATGAGTGGACCGTGTGAGTTGCCTCCGTCCAATCTCATCGGGCACGGGCCGGCCATCTTGAGACGGTCACCAAGCGCGTTGGCCTGACACTCCAACGATGATGACGGCTGGAAACGGTCATCTGTTACCCGATCTTCCCGCAGTCGACCGTCCCCTTCGCGTCGGGTTGCGTCAGTCCGCTCTTCAAATTCATCGCCGGAAAGCGGCCAGTGGAATTCCGATTCCCGGAAGCGGCCAGTCGGCAGTGCGTACTCCCGACCCGGAGCCGCCGCTGGGATCTTCGCCTTCTCAACGACCACTTCGGGGAATACGGCCGTCGCCCGAATTCTGACGCAATGCACCCCCATAAAACACAAATTCTCTCGCATCTCACCGATAATAGAGCGATCGTCGTCGGATTATCGTTATGCCTAATACGCCCATAAAAATGAAAAACACTTCATTGCTTGAACGAATGTATTGGATAGCTGGTATTTTGAGCGCAATCGTAGCGGTGGCCGCCCTAATGCGGCCAGTTTGGTTGTATTTAAAATCCACCGCTGACGTTCCTTCAACTCCATCCGCAAGTGCAGTTAATTCCGGCAATAGATCAATTATCATACAAGGTAGTGGTAATGTGGTTGTCGCACCACAAAACGCAACCGCCGAAACACGTAGTGCGGGGAGATTCATCGATATTGAGATATCCGATCATGTACTCGATCTACAAGGAAAATCTCGGCATGAAGTTCATTTCCCACAGATTTCCGGGAAAATACCGCATGACGTTCTGGAGCGAATCAACCACTTCCTAAGGAGATCAGCCGAAACTGAATACGAGCGTTATGAAAACATTGATGAGGTGCAAATTTCATACGAGATTGGATTAAAAGAATTCAATCTCCTTGGTATCAATTTCGAAATATTTGCTAGTGGTGACCAAGCGGCTCACCCTATCACAAGCACAAGCGCAACCACCTTGGATCTAGAGACCGGCTCACCGCTCTATCTCAAGGATTTTTTCCGCCCTGGTTATATCGGTGAGATCAATGAGTTTGTTAGATCTGCGTTGGTTAATCAAAATAAATATTATCCATGCGAAAAAAGCATGGGTGGCGGAGCCAACGATAATGCAGTATCGCTTGTACTTGAAGGTATTACTGGACACCGGGCTGATGCATGCTTTAAGTCTGTCTCCGAAGGCAGTCAGTATTATTTAACCGATACATCTGTAGTTCTGGTTTTTCCAAAATATAGCATCGCACCCGGTGTCGATGGCGATATCGAAATACCGATTCATTTTAAGGAGCTTGGAAATATCCTAAAATCGAACGGGCCATTGCAGAGATTTCTTTGAATGACCATGCGCAAAAATGCATCGACGTTCGCGTTTTGATGTCACTCCCCGATATCCGCCATCGAGTGCGGAGAAGACATTCGAGCCGCCGAATTGATATCTGATCAACGCCTGCGATGGCCGCACTCAAACCAATAGTTGGATCGTGCGAGGCCGCGATGGATGAATCTACGCAAGAGGCATAAAACGATTCTGAAGGGATAACCGAAATTCCGGGTGCGTAATGGCTCTTGCGCGGCGATGATCCGACGGACACCGGTGAATGCTCAGGAGCTTGTCTGAATTACCGGTCGTCCACTTTTGGCGGCCCCTCATCGGAGCCGTTTGAATATTGCCGAACGCCGAGGCCGCATTGGTAGCTTCAAATCATCGCTTCCTCTGCCGAGTCGATTTTATACCGAGATAATTTCTCTCATATACGTCAAGTAGCGTGTTGATTTGATGATCTACCACGTCGTGCTTATCGGGGCTCCGCAACTTCTGCAGCAGTTTGCAAATATATTTCGCGGGCAACTTTACAAGCACCACTCCGTGAGACTGGTGCATTTCCTTGATCCAGTCTAAGTCCTTGCCGCTATGCAAATTCTCGTCGGCGTCACGGGTAATCATGAATCCTAGCGCACCATACGTTCCGGTTAGATATGATTGAAGCTGGCGATATTCGGTTGCTCCCGGTTCCGCGTAGTTTTTCACTTCAAAGATTACCTGACGTACTTTGTAGTCAGTTCTTACTCTGCGCCAAAACTCAGATTCCTCTCGGTTGCGACCAACGATATCCCGTCTCTGCACTGCAGCGCCATTAGGATGTGATTGGATATTCGTGAGATGCGCTGCGAACACAATTCGAAGCGCATCAAGACACCAAAGCTCAAAATCGCCTTGCCCTTCTTGCCCGAGTGGAATTCTATCCAGTTGCGCAATTGTCTGGCCGATTCTAGTGTTTCTTATCTCCGGCGTAATCGATTGAACTTTGATATCATACTCGTCGGTTATCTCCTCCGCTTCTTCCGGTTTCAATGCATTTCTGCTTAAATTCAACCCCAGCCAATAGCATGGATGAATTAGAAGTCTTGATTTATCGTTGAATGCAACATCGGGTGTTCGTCCGTCGTGGCAGAAAGTGAAAGCGCCGGTGGTAGCCTCGTGCATTCCGAGGAATCCGACACTATATAGCCCTTGGAGAATTCCGCTAGGCTCAAGAAGTCGGACGTCCCGGAGTACGATCTGAGATTCATTTTCGCCGAGCTTCTCAATAACATTTGACAGCAGTGAAATTGCAGTATGAACATCGAATTCAGGCTCACCGTCAGCAAACGCGTTGGACATTACCTGTATTGACGGAAAAACTTTTTGATATTCCTTCCACAGATCCTCAAGGCGAGCGACCGAAATAGACCTAGCTGCAAATTCCAGATCAGAAAAAATTGCGGTGGACCTGTCATTGCGAGAGGCGCAATAGAATGCCTCATTTAATAGCGAGAGCAAATCGCGGGGGCGATAAAGCGTGAACTGCAGGCATTGCCTGAATCCATCCCGGCCCTGCAAAGAGCCTGAGGTGCAACGATCCCAAATCCGTTGGTCTTTCTCCTGATCAAGTTTGAAGCAAACGCGCATTCTCGATGCAGCCAGCAACAGTAGCTGGGCCCAATCCCAATGCAGACGAATTTCCTGACCCTCAACATTACGAGAGTAATCCGGATCTTCTTTGGCAACTGCGCGATAAATGTTGTCTCGAAGAAAAATTATTGGCCTAATCTTTTCTGCACGTTTGTTTAATTCGATCGAGGCATACACCAACCCTGTTATGATTCCGATTCCGATCTCATCAGGCTCGTACCCTTCATCCAATCGGTCCATTAATATCACAAAGCGTCGCTCAGAAAGGGCCGTAAGTGAGAGGACCTTATTCTCGATGTGACTTAAATCTAGGTTTGCGGGCAAGTCTCCAACGGCCTCTTCAGGCGACTCACTTGACAAATAGGTCTTGGCAATGTGCCTGCACTTGGTAAGAAGGCTTCCCTTCACTGCATTCCAACGCTGCAAATGGTCGTGAAGAACCTCATCATTTTCGACCAAATGACCAAGTTTGTAATTTCCGCGAATATAGGCGGCGATCTCCATAAGCATCGCATACCTCCAGAGCAATCTAGTCGATGCCCTTGCCAAATTGAAGGAGGTCGAGAATGGCTTAAGGAGTGAACGAAATCCGATTACTTCAGTATCTTCGGGCGAGAAACAAAGAACAACGATTTTTTTATCGGTTTCCCAATATTTCTGAAGTTGAAGATAGAGTGCACTTTTACCGGTGCCCCGCCGTCCCACTACAACGGTCCGTTCATCGGTCTCGATCAGCGTGCGAAAATCGGCCGTGGGCACGAATGCTTCGCTGAGCATTTTTTTATCATTCTCGGCCGTCGTATCGCCAAGTGCATTAGATTTGAGATTTGTCATCGGTAACGGCTCGTCGCATCGTTTGTCGGACATATTCTGCACACGGATTCTACATGCATTACACCTAATGACCGACGGAAGAGTCACCTGAATCCTATTAAGACACTGTCACATCAGGTGAACGTACCGTTGGAGGTGGATGGGCGCACTTCATTCGCCCGGTCTCGAAGAAAGGCAGTTGCTTCACTTCGGCTGGATTGAGGGGCGGGATCGGACATTCCAACGTCACCTTTTTCATCGAGACCGGCCGTTGCGGTGACACAACCTGCGACCCGACGATGGTCCTCTCATCGCCGTTGAACGAAACCGCTCGCGCGGTAGGGGGCTCCGGTCCGACGCAGGAGGTCAGGGAGGGGCCGGT
>NZ_JBHSMP010000040.1:0-2735 GCF_042655705.1 Paraburkholderia denitrificans
TTCAAACCTGTTACTGTGTTCGGTCTCTCTCGAGACCGGTCGCTCACTCAAAGCTGACAGGTTCTGAATAAATTCAAAAACCTGACTTACTTTAGTGTGAGACTCTTGATACTTTTGCTTTGCCCAACCCATCCCGAAGGATGCGCCGGGGCCGCTTACCGCATCAAGCGCCCACACTTATCGGCTGTAAATTTTTAAAGATCGTTCGCTGAAACCGCCGTAAAACTTCTTACTACCCGGCGTTTTCTGCGTCGCTACGTCAGCAGCAGAGAAACGAGATTATGAAGATCGGATCGATACTCGTCAACCCCATTTTGCAGATATTTCTTTAAGCGGCAGATGAGCCGTCCAGGACGCACGCCGTCGCACGTATTGTTCGCGGCAACAGGATGAAGCGCGCCTCCTCCTGTCGCGACTTCATGCACACCGTACTCGACTCCCTTTACCGACACTCGCTCACACATGAGTGAACTGTGTATACCGCGCGACGCCCTCCGTCGAGGGCGAGCGGCCAAACGTTTGATATCGCGCACTTCTCTATATCTAGATGTAGAGAAAGAAGCACACCGCAATCACCACAGCATCAACATCACGTCGACGCGACGCCGCCTCGTTGTGCGAGAACATCCGCACCACTGTCAACGTCGCAACGCTGCGAGACAAACCATTGATGACCGGGAGCTGACACGTTTGCCATTGTTTGGGGAAGCCAAACTGAGTATTTGGAGAAACCAGATTTATTCGGTACAGGCACGCAGTTACGATACCGCGGAGATCGCACAAGCAGCGGAGGAATTCGACGTGGGCCAGCTACGAACAGCATCAATGAGGCATGCGACACCGGCGTATCCGATGTGCGGACAGATTCATGCAGTTACGTCGGCGCAGCGGGGCGATCCGTGGACCGCGACGATCTCGCAACTCGGGCAGATCAGCGAACATGCCATCGCGGACGACGACGATCAAAACGACGAGGTCTACACTGAAGCGCCCGCGGACAAGCGCCGCCGTGTCGCAGAACTCGCATCCATCGCAGCCGCTTATGGGCGCAATGCGGTCGTGACATTCGTAGAACGCATCGGCGCGAAGGCCGTGTCGATCTCCTGGCGTGATTCGACGGGCGGCAACTACCGCGAGCAGCGCTGGGTGCAGCGCGCCGCGCGTTCGCGTGGCGTCTGCGCGCTCACGGGTGAAGCGATCTCACGCGGTGACAGCATCTACCATCCAGTGAGCGGGTCGCGCGGACGCCCCTCGAATCTCGCCCAGATGATCCGAGCCGAAGCGCTTGAGCGCTTCGAGTAAGCGATCAGGACGCGACGCATCGCCGATATATAGACGCAGCGTGCTCCGTCAGTCATTCAGGTTTGCGAGAAACGGCGACGTGAACGTCTTCGGCGAGAACGGCTGCAGGCCGGACGGCGGCGTAAAGCTATAGCGCACATACACCGCCGCAAGCCACTCGCGATAGTGATACGCGTTACCGAGCGACGCCATCGCCCCCACCGCCACCAGCGGAGCCAGCTGGTACGCGTCACTAGCGTAGAGCGAATACGCGAAGCCCGTCCTGCTCTGCCCCGGATAGATTGCATCGGGATCGAGCGAAGACGTCGTCACGCTGTTCATGTTGCTCGCAGCGCTCGCCTGGCGCCCCGGATCGAGCGGAAAGTACGGTACCACTCCCTGCCAGTAGTGCTCAACGCCAATCGAGCCCTTCAGATCGCATGTGAACGCGCCAACGCGACACTGCCCGCGAGCGCGAGGCACGCGACGAGCGCGCGCGGCACCGCCGTGCATCGTCGGCAAAGGCAGCGACCGCTGCCGGTGGCGGGCGAATTGCGTGGTCACTCGCATGCGCCTCTCCGTGCCGGAATCAGTCGGCCGTTCGCATCGAAACGATAGCGGCCATCGAGCGAGCCCGTTCCAAAGAGGCCCAGCACGCGGTCGTAGTACACAGGCTCGTGGCCCGACGCGCCATTGTCGAGCGTGGCGAGATGCGCGCGCGCAAGCGCGAGGTTGCGCGTGTCGCCGAGCACGGCGAAATACGGTGCGAATGCGCCCCAGTAGCTGAGCGGGCCTTCGCCCGTGCCGTTGCCGGTTGTGACCGCAACCTTCTCGGGCGGCACGCCGGTTTGCATGACGCGATCGTTCATCCCGTGCACGGCGTTGAGCCAGGGTTTCGCCAGCGGATCGGATGGCGCGGCGAGCGCGGCCCACAGATAGACGCGAATGGCGTCGTAGCTGCCAAGGTCACCGGTCTTGGGATCGATGACGAAATGCCCCTGGTGCCACGCCGCCCAGTCAGGCGTGAAGCCGTGCGGCGATGTTGTCATCACCATCTTCAGTGTGTTCTTCGCGATGGCCGTCCACGGCCCGTCGCGAAGATCGTGCGCGAGGCCGCGCAACAGCGGCAGCGGCATGTAGCTCGGATTGAGCCGCGTCACCCCGGCATTGACGAAACCGTCCGGGCCCGGCAGCAGCATGGGCCCAAGGCCCGCGAGATCGGCGACTTCGTGGCCCACGATCTGTGCCGCGAGCGCCGTGCCGAGCGCGGTGTAGAGGGCGACGCGAAGGGCAACATGTCAGTCCCTGATCCGGCGCACAGCGATGGACTGAAGAAACAGCCGGTAAGCCGGATTCTGCGTCTCCTCCCAGTGCGGATAGCCGAGCGTCGCGAGAAAGCGCCGGAATTCGGCGTCGTCGGCGCCAGGCACCTGAATGCCCACGAGGATCGAACT
>NZ_JBHSMP010000041.1:0-22957 GCF_042655705.1 Paraburkholderia denitrificans
TCGCCCGAGGCGCCCACCGAGCCTTTCACGGGAATCAGCGGCAGCACGTCGGCGTTGAACAGCGTGATGAGCGCGTCCATCACCTCGCGGCGGATGCCCGAGTGGCCGCGGCCCATGCTCGAGAGCTTCAGCGCCATCAGGAGGCGCACGACCGGGCGCGACATCGGCTCGCCCACGCCCACGGCGTGCGAGAGCACCAGATTGCGCTGCAGCAGTTCGAGCTGGTCGGCCGGAATATGGGTGCTGGCGAGGCGCCCGAAGCCGGTGTTGATGCCGTAGGCGGGTTCGCCCTTCGCGGCGATGGCGGCGACGGTTTGCGCGCCCGCGTCGATTGCCGCGTAGCTCGCCGGATCGAGTTCGAGTTTTACCGTTTCGCGCGCGATCTGGCGCAGTTGGGGCAGGGTCAGGTGGCCGGGCGTGAGTCGCATTGTCGAATCCTGTCTATACAAGTGAGCTGCAGTCTAGCCTGTCCAGCTTGTCTATACAACACGTTCCGTGCTTCAAACGCCCTGGGACTATCCATGAGTGCTCCGTGCCTGCGTCGCCGCGCTTGCGTCCTTTTGTCCCCGGCGTGCCCCGGCCCTTCGGTGTTGCATATCCGTAAGCTCGGTTCTATAGAATTGCTGCCGTTTCCGCCACCTCCGACACGATCCGCGCCGCGTTACGGATACCCCCATGCTCCTCGCGCTGAACTTCTACTGGCTGACGAATCTGCTCGCCATCCTGTTCATCGTCGCGTGCCTCTACGACATGCGCCACGACGAATACGGCACGCTGACGCTCGCCGCAGGCGCAATGGGACTCATCGTCATGGCGATCGAAGTGCTGCTGCGGCCAGAGTTCGAGATGTCGTTCTAGCCGCCGCTTCGCAGCACCGACACGCCTGCACAGCGCTCACGCCTCGCCCTGCGTCTTCTGTTCGTGCGCACGGCCCGCGGCTTGCGCGCCGCTCTCATAGCGGTCGTGATGGCGCACCCAGTCGCGCATGTCGTGCTCTTCGTTGCGTCCCTTCGGCGCAAATTCGAGCAGCACGTAGGTGCCGAGCAGCATTTCCACCCCGCGCGCATACGCCGAATACGTGTGATAGACGTTGCCCGCTTCGTCGCGGTAGAACGCGCTCACGCCCGGCAGCTCGTCGCTCGTGTAGTCCTGCTCTTCGAAGTTGTAGAGCGCCTTGCCGCGCGCCTTATCGGATTCGCTGAACGACACGTGATAGTCGAAGTTGAAGTCGCTGCCGTTCGACGACACCCACGGAAAGCGCCATCCCATGCGCTTCTTGAAAGCCTCGATCTTCGCGAGCGGCGCGCGCGACACGGCCACGTACGAGACGTCGTGATGCTCGAGATGCGGCAGCATGCCGTCGACGTGATCGGAGAGGAACGAACAGCCCACGCAGCCCTCTTCCCAGTCCGGCCCCAGCATGAAGTGATAGACGATCAGCTGGCTGCGCGGGCCGAACAGATCCGCAAGCGTGCGCAGCCCCTGCGGCGTGTCGAACGTGTAGAGCTTCTCCACCCTCACCCACGGCAGCGCCTCGCGCTTCGCCGCCAGTGCGTCGCGCGCATGCGTGAAGGCCTTCTCTTCGGCGAGCAGCGCCTTGCGCGCCGCCAACCATTCGTCTTGCGAAACAATCTTGTGGGATAGCATCGTCGGATCCTCCGTTTGCGTCGTCCCATGCCGCCGCCGTCACGGACGGCGGAACTGCTCCACCAGATGATCGAGCGCGCTCGACCACCCGCCTTCGTGCGCATCGCGCGTGGTTTCGTCGAAGAAGCGCTCGGGCGCGCGCATGATCACGCGAAAACGCCCGCGCGACAAATCGCGCACGTGAGGCAAGCAAAGCAGGTTCCTGACGTGACACGGCGTGTTCGCCCGCGCAGGTTAAACTCTCACGCACCCGACCCGTTTTTCCCCGCCGCGCACGCTGCGCCGGCTGCTCCGAGGAGTTCCCGTTGATGAGAGGTGGTTTCGCACGTCCGGCTATCGACCTCCGGCACACCCTCCCCCTGTTGCTTGCGCTTGTACTCGCGCTCACGCTCTCGGGCTGCGGCCTGTTCAGTCCGCCTGCGCCCGTGGAGGCCCCGCCGCCCGTCGCCGCGAGCGAGCCGGAACCGGTTGCGAGCGAGCCGGAGGTCGCGTCCGCGCCGGAGGTGGCGAGTGAACCCGAAGTCCCCTCCGAAGCAAAAGCTGCGCCGAGAAAGCTGCATTTCCCGCCGATCCGCCACCGCCGCCCCGCTCCGCCGCCGCCCGCGCCGCCGAGCACGCCACCCGCCCCCGCGCCTGCGCCGCTCGTCACCACGCGCGTGCTCGAACGCGGCACGTACCGCACGCTGCTCGACAGCAAAGTGCAGAAAACCGATGGGAAAGTGGTGGGCCGCGCGGTCGATCTGATCGCCGGACCGGGCGGCAGGCCGGTCCAGATGATCGTGAACCTGCAGGGATTCATGGGCGTCGGCGACCGCAAGGCCGTGTTTCCGTGGAGCGCCGTGCGCGTAAACACCCAGCCGACGACGCCTGCGATCACGCTCGCGCTCGGCCCGGGCCAAGCACCGGTGCCGATCGTGCCCAAGCCGGGCGGCGGGGCGCAGCAACCCGCCCTCGATGAACCCAGTCCCACACGCCTGCCGATTCTCGATGCAACCATCGAGCGCGCCAACGGCGCGAAGGTGGGCCGCGTGGTGGACGTCCTGCTCGACGCCGCGGCGGGCCCGCTTGCGGTTGTGCTCGATGTCAGCGGCACGCTGGAGTCGCGCCAAACGATTGCCGCCGAGTGGTCGGCGCTGCACTTCGTCACGAAAAACCATACGCTGCGTGCCGAACTCGAAATGACCGAGCAGCAGCTGGACGCTTCGCCGCGCTACGTCGCCGACCAGCCCGTGCGCGCGGTGAAGCCGTTCGCCGCCGAGTCCCCGGCATTTAACTCGCGCGGTGCCAAATGACGGGGACCCAACTGCGTTCGATGGCAAGCGCGCGAAGCTTACGGGCGCTCGACTGGCTGAACTTCTTCGTTGCGAACGTGCAGACCGGGTTCGGCCCGTTCATCGCGTCGTATCTTGCGTCGCACAAGTGGACTCAGGGCGAGATCGGCCTTGTGCTCTCGGTGGGCACAATCAGCGCGATGGTGAGCCAGGTGCCGGGCGGCGCGGCTGTCGACGCCATGCGCAACAAGAAAGCCGCCGCCGCCTGGGCCATCGCCGCGATCATCCTGTCGGCGGCGCTCCTCGCGACGAGCCCGACTGTCGCGCCCGTCATCGCCGCCGAGGTCTTCCACGGCTTCGCGAGCTGCATGCTCGTGCCGGCCATGGCCGCGCTCGCGCTTGCGCTGGTGGGCCGCCAGAACCTGGGCGACCGGCTCGGGCGCAACGCGCGCTGGGCGTCGATCGGCAGCGCCGTGGCCGCCGGGCTCATGGGGCTCTGCGGCGAGTACGTCTCGCCGCGTTCCGTCTTCTGGCTGACCGCCGCGCTCGCGCTGCCCGCCCTCGTCGCGCTGGCGATGATCGAATACGACAAGCACAGCGCAGGCGGCGTTGCGCGGCCCGTGACAGGTCCCACAACCGGCCCCGCGCCCGACCCCTCGCGCGAAACCATCTTCGATCTGCTGCGCGACCGGCGCATGCTGACGTTCGCGGCCTGCGTCGTGCTGTTCCACCTCTCGAACGCCGCGATGCTCAATCTCGCGGCGGGCGAAGTGACGGCCGGCATGGGCGACAACGTGCAGCTCGTGATTGCGGCCTGCATCATCGTGCCGCAGGCCATCGTCGCGCTGATGTCGCCGTGGGTGGGCCGCACCGCGCAGCACTGGGGCCGCAGGCCGGTGCTGATCCTCGGCTTTTCCGCGCTGCCCGTACGCGCGCTGCTGTTCGCGGGCGTCGGCAATCCGTACCTCCTCGTGCCGGTGCAGATGCTCGACGGGATTTCCGCGGCGGTGTTCGGCGTGATGCTGCCGCTCATTGCCGCCGACGTCGCCGGAGGCAAGGGGCGTTACAACCTCTGCATCGGGCTGTTCGGGCTTTCGGCGGGCATTGGCGCGACGCTGTCGACGGCGCTCGCGGGCTTCATCGCCGATCACTTCGGCAATACGGTCAGCTTCGTCGGCCTCGCGGCGGCGGGCGCCGCGTCCGTGCTGCTCGTGTGGCTCGCCATGCCGGAGACGCGCGACGCGCTCGAAGAAGAGCAAACCGGCGATGTGAAGGCCTGAGCTACGTCGCCTGACGCAGATGGACAAACGGGCGCGGCGGCCAGATCTGGCCGCCGCGCCCGTTTTACATGGTGAATGGACCTGAATTGCAAGGGCGGAAGGCTCGGCGTTCGCACTCGCTGAACGCCTCCACGCGCCCCCACGGTCCCTGCAATTCGGCGCGCTACGCGAGCATTGGACCGCACACGCACACCCGCTGCGCGCACGAGCGCACGGCAGGAAGATGAGACACGCAGCCGGAGCGGTGAAAAACACAGCCCGTGCAACGCAGACGGTGCCGGGCATCCCAGAGGCCGCGCGCCGAAGCCCGGCGCGGCCCGGCTGAGTCACTCAGGCCGCCAGTGCTTCGTCGAGACGGGCTGCAAACGCGCCGTTGGGCAGATTTTCGATCTTGCTCGCGAGAATCATTGCGTCCGCATTGGCCGGACGATGACGGCGATTAGGACTGGGCCGGAACACGGCGTCGCCGCGGCGGATTTTCTCGCCCGTGAGCGCGCAGACCGAACTGCGCCGTGCGGTACAAACGCGCCAGAGCTGGTCGGAGTAACGCCCATAGGTGGCATCGCTCCAGCACACGGCGATGCAATCCGGGTCGTGGCGCCGAATCAGGGTAATACCTTGCGCATCCCACGAACGCACGGTGGCGCGGCGCCGGTTGGCCGCCTCCGAAGCGCTGCGTGTGACCGGTACCGGTTTGCAGATTCTGCTCCCCTCCAGATCCCCCGTGAAGCTCACGGGCTCGGAGGCTGCGGACAGGAGGTCAATGGTTTGCTGCCATGCGCTGCCGGTATCCAATGTCGTCATAATGCACCTCGTGCATGCGGAAACGATTCAAATATGCCGGTCGAATAAACGAGCTACCACGTTGGGATTATAGCGTGTCCCTCTGACAATCCACAGAGAAAGAACAATTCTCACACGATAATCCCAAATGCACAAAATAAGGCAGCCAGCTTTCAATCCCGGTCACATAGAGACAACCATTGTTTCTTTACCTTCGCTACCTTTTTTCCGATTTGCCGAGGTTCGGCATCGGCAAACCGGAAAAAATAACCTGCTGATCATTCCGAATTGTTCTGAATCGTTCTCAAGCCTTGACGCTCTGCAGCCGGCATGCAAACCCGCCCAACCACACGCCGAGCGGCCCGTCCCGCGCCGGATTCCATCGCGACAGGCCGCGCCAGGCAGCCGTCTTCAACCTCTCGCACGCCATTCCCGGCTACCCGAATAGTCACGCCCAACGATGACCGAACAATGAAATTCAATAATCAGATAACAACCCATGCGCCGTACGCTTCATATATTAAACATCAGGGAAAATGACAAGAAATTGCCGCCCTGCGCGGTGCGGGACTTGCAGAAGCCGATTCCGCGGCTATCCGCTATTCGAAGAATCATTAATCTGAAATGAATTGATTTTTAGCGTTTCTGTGGTATACAACTGCACCACGATCGCCCCAGAACAGAGAATGTCGCACCCCGAAATCGTTCGACAATTTGACGGCAGCTAAACAAGCATTTATTACTCCCGTTTAGCGTGGGTGCGCGCAGTCGCGCGCAGCTGGAAAATGGCGGCGGCGGCGCTAGCCTCCGCGCCCCTGATCGAGGAAGTCGGCCGAGCGGCGCTGCAGCATCGCGCCGAAGTCGTCGAGCCAGCCAATCGAGAGCCGCCAGCTCTGCCAGTAGAGTTCCACGTCGAGCGTGCGGCCCGGCACGAGTTCGACGAGCTCGCCGCGCGCGAGGTGCTGCGCGATCATGCGCTCGGGACACATTCCCCAGCCAAGGCCGTTCACGCAGCAGCGCAGAAAACCCGCGACGTGCGGAATCCAATGCCGCGGTGCATCAACCTGTGCGCGCGTGATGCGGCGGATAAAGCGCTTCTGAAGCTCGTCTTTCGGATTGAATTCGATGCAGGGCGCGCGCCGCAGCGCGTCGCGCGCGACGCCCTGAGCGAAATAACGCTCGAAAAATGCCGGTGAGCACACGGCGAGATAACGCATCCGGCCAAGACGCGTCGAACGGCAGCCCTGCACAGGTTCGGCCTGAGTGGTGACCGCGCCCTGCACGCTGCCGTCGCGCATGCGCTGCGCGGTGTGATCCTGGTCGTCAATCACGAGGTCGAGCAGCATGCCGCGCTCGACGCAGAAAGCCGCGACGGCGTCGATGAACCAGGTGCCCACGCTGTCGTCGTTGACCGCCACACGCAACGTGGGCCGCGAGCCGTCGAGCGCGCCGGTGAACGTGGGCATTGCGCCGCCCAGTTCCGCTTCGAGCAGTTGCACGCGTTCGGTGTGGCGGCACAGGAGCGCGCCCGATGCCGTGGCGACGCACGGCTGGCCGCGCTTGACCAGCACCGTGCCGACACGCTCCTCGAGCAGTTTTACCCGCTGGGAAACCGCCGAAGGCGTGACATTGAGCGCGCTGGCCGCGCGGTCGAACGAACCGTGCCGCACCACGGCGGCCAGTGCGTCGAGCAACGCATAGTCGAGCATTAGCGTTCCTTAATCGGGTTTAACGAAATCAACTTTTCTTATGTTGCCGCAGACGGCACACTAGCGCCGTTTCCCGACTCTGTCCAATCGCATCCATCATGAGCTGGCTCGCTTTCTCGCATGGCGCAGCGCTGTGCGCCTCCCTGATCGTCACCATCGGCGCGCAGAACGCCTTTGTGCTGCGCCAGGGCATCCTGCGCTCGCACGTCGGCAAGATCGTCGTGCTCTGCACGCTCTCGGACTTCCTGCTGATCGGCGCAGGCGTGGGCGGCGCTTCCGTGCTCGTCGCGCGCTATCCGACCTTCGTGCACCTCGTGCTCTACGCCGGGCTCGCGTGGCTCGTGTGGTTCGGCATCGGAGCGCTGCGGCGCGCGGTGCGCCCCGGCCACGCGGTGCTCGACGCCGCGCCTGCCGCGTCGGCGCCCGAGCAGCGCGCGTGGCCGATCGTATGGATGACGCTCGCGTTCACGTGGCTCAATCCGCACGTCTATCTCGACACGTTTCTTCTGATCGGCACGGCAGGCGCGCGCGAAGCCGAAGGCAGCCGGCTCGCATTCGCGGTCGGCGCGATGTGCGTGAGCGCCGTGTGGTTCATCGCGCTCGGCTACGGCGCGCGTGCACTCGCGCCGCTCTTTCGCCGCGCAGGCGCGTGGCGTGTGCTCGACGGCGCAATCGGCGGCATGGTGCTGCTGATTGCCTTCGTGCAATTGCGCTGAAAACACTCCGTAGACAATGCGCGCCCGCTCGATGCAGTTTCCCCCAGGCATCCGCCGCCAGCGTTCAACGCATGCATCTCGATTGGCCCGCTATTTGCCCGATCAATCGCGCATCCATCGATCGTGACGAATTGTTGTGGCGCGTGAATAACGCACCCGCGCCGCCGTGTCCCGACTCAGCGCGAGCCGAGCGAAACCGTGCCAGAATCGCAGCACTGTGCATTCGACCGGGAACATTCGCGATGAGTGATCAGTTACTGGACGCCTTCGATGCGGCGCAAATGATTCCTGGCTTCGTTGCGCCGAAGCTGCCGCGCGAGCAGCCGGACCGAGCGGCGCTCGACGCCGCCGACCGCAATACGCGCCACTGGACGAGCACCGCGAGCGGTCCCCTCACGCCTGGATCCGACACGCATCGGCACGAGATGTGCCGCATGTTTCGCGAGACCTTTAATCCGTATCGCCCGTCCGTGATCGAGTGGCCGAAGCTCACACCGGAGGCGCTCAAGCGGATCGTCGAATTGCCGATCTGGGATGTTGCGGTACAGACCGAGGGCAAGGCCCGGTTGCGCATGGCCGCCTACGCCGCGCAACTCGACGACGACGACGTGCGCGACGCGCTTGCACTCAACGCATGGGAAGAAAACCGCCACAAGGAAGTGCTATCACGCATGGTGGCGGCATACGGCATCGAACTCGCGAGCGAGCCGCCGTACGTCTATCCGAGGGACGTCGAATGGGCCTATCTCGTGACTGGCTACAGCGAATGCGTCGACAGCTTCTTCGCGTTCGGCCTCTTCGAGGTCGCGCGGCGATCGGGGCTCTTCCCACCCGAACTCATCGATACGTTCGAGCCCGTCATGCAGGAAGAGTGCCGCCACATCCTGCTGTTCGCGAACTGGGTCGCGTGGCATCGCGCGGGGTTATCGGGGTGGCTGCGCATTCGCTTCGAACTGAAAGTGGCTGCCGTATGGGTCTATCTCGGGTGGGAGCGCATTGGCCTTGCGCGCGCGATGGATGCCGACGGCAACGAACACCGGCACGATAAAAAATTCACGATGAACGGTGCGCAATCGGTTACGGATGTCGATATCGATACGGCCGAATTGATGCGCCTGTGTCTTGCCGAGAACGACCGGCGTTTCTCCGGTTACGACCCGCGCCTGCAGCGTCCGCGCACGACGCCAAATCTCGTCCGCTTTGCCCTACGGTTCATGCGCCGCAAACGCCGCTAAAGCTCCGCGAAGGCACCGCTAAAGCACGGCCCCTTGGTTCACGCGTGACTCTTTGCGTGCCTTTGCATGCAAGTTCGATACGAGCGCTCAGGCGAGCGTGGCCGTGGCCTGCATCGACAGATGATCCTCGTGATCCTTCGCCCAGAGTTCCACCGCGCGTCCGTCTTCCGAGGGCCGGCCACAAAGCGTGAATTCACGATTCGCAAAAACTGGCCGTGCGGCGCGAAACGCGAAGGCCACGACCGTCGCGTCCGGACGTTGCCGATGCACGAGATCGAGCAGCAGCGTCGCGATCAGCGGACCGTGCACGACGAGCCCCGGATAACCCTCCTCCTGCGTCGCGTACGGAAAATCGTAGTGAATGCGATGGCCGTTGAACGTGAGCGCGGAATAGCGGAACAGCATGACCGGATCGGCAACGAGCGTGCGCACCCACATTTCGCCTCGCGGCGCGGCAACGGCCTTCGGCGCCGGGGCGCCCGGCTGCGGCGCATCGCGATAGACGATATCGTGCTCCTCCTCGATGCACAGCACGCCCGCCGATTCGTAGCGATGCTGCACGGTCACGAATACGAGCCGGCCACTGCGCCCGGTCTTGTCCTCGATATTCGCGATGGTCGACGTGCGCAGCGCTCGCTGCCCCGCGCGCAGCGGCGCATGAAACGTCAGGCGCCCGCCTGCCCACATGCGACGCGGCAACGCCACCGGCGGTAAAAAATCGCCGCGTTTCGGATGCCCGTCATGCCCCGCCTGCGCAAGCCGCGTCACGGGCAGGAAATACAGCCAGTGCCACAGCGGCGGCACGATATCCGCAGGCACTTCGCGATCGAGCGTCGCCGCGAGCGCACGCAGCGGGAATAACGTGATGTCGTCGGTCAGCGTCTCGGTCTTGTCGAGCCACGCTTCGAGCGGCGGCGTTTGCGAATCCGGCATGGCGACTCTCCTCGCGCGACAGATACACCTACTATGGACGACGCACGCCGCGCGCGCCACGTCTCTGTTTGCGTCCCGCACACGCGGGACGGGCTATCATGTGCGCTCAAACTGTAGATGGAACGATCAAACCACATGGCCTCCCCTCAAGAAAACGTCAGCATGGCGGTGTTCTGCGATTTCGAGAACGTCGCGCTTGGTGTGCGCGACGCGAAAATCGACCGCTTCGATATCAAGCCCGTGCTCGAACGGCTCTTGCTCAAGGGCAGCATCGTCGTGAAGAAAGCGTATTGCGACTGGGAACGCTACAAAGGCTTCAAGGCGTCGATGCACGAAGCGAGTTTCGAGCTGATCGAAATTCCGCACGTACGGCAGTCGGGCAAGAATTCCGCCGATATCCGTCTTGTCGTGGATGCACTCGACCTCTGCTATACGAAGTCGCACGTCGACACGTTCGTGATCGTGAGCGGCGACTCCGACTTCTCGCCGCTCGTCTCGAAGCTGCGCGAGAACGCGAAGAAGGTGATCGGCGTAGGCGTGAAAAATTCGACCTCCGATCTGCTCGTCGCGAACTGCGACGAGTTTATTTTCTACGACGATCTGGTTCGCGAGCTTGAGCGCGAGACGTCGCGCGGCGGTGCGAAGCGCGACAGCGGCGCGGGCGCGAAACGCCCCGCTGGCGAGGAGCGCCAGCCGAAGGCGGACACGGAAGAGCGCAAGTCGGAGGAACGCAAATCGAAGGCAATCGCGCTTGCCGTCGAAACGCTCGATGCGCTCGTGCTCGAGCGTGGCGATAGCGGCAAGATCTGGGCATCGGTATTGAAGAGCGCAATCAAGCGGCGTCGCCCCGACTTCAATGAAACACGCTACGGCTTTCGCGCATTCGGCAACCTGCTCGATGAAGCACAAGCGCGCGGGCTGCTCGAAGTGGGCCGCGACGAGAAATCAGGCGCTTTTGTCACGCGCACGAGCCCGTCCGCCAGCGCCGTAGCCGCACCGGTTGCCGCTGCGCCAGCAGCGATTCCCGCCAGCGAAGTCACGGCCCCGCGCGGCGAAGAATCGCGCGGACGGGGCAAAGGCCGCGGCAAGGGTCGGCGTAACGTCCGCGAAGCGGCAGGCGGCGACGAGCATCGCGAAACCCCGGCCGAAACACCCGTTGCGGCGCTTCACGATCATGCCGGCGCACACGTGAGCGAAACGGCGCACGTTCAGACCGAACACGTCACCCTGCCCGTGGGCGATGCGCCGTACGCCGCGGCGCCTGTCGAACCGGAAGTTGCACCTGCAACGAACACGGATATCGCAGCGACAGCGGATATAACGGCGAAAGCGGAAAGCGTCGAGGAAGCGGCTGCCGCGCCGCGCCGTGCCCGCAAGACAGCTTCGCGCAAGAGCACCGCGCGCAAGACCGCCAAAGCGCAACCGGCCAGCGACACGCCATCTTCGGCAGACGCCGAACAAGCGCCCGCAGCGAAGAAAGCCCCGTCCCGGGCCCGTCGCACGCGCGCCAAGGCCGTAGCCGACGAAAGCTGATCGCAAAACGACGCGCGCCAGCCAACAGGGCGGCGCGCGTTATTCCTCGCGTTAATCCTCTCGTCGTTTCAATCGTCCCGCTTTATTCGTCACCAAACGGATTGCCGGGCCGTTTCGGCACAGCATCGGTCGATTCGCCGCCACCGAACGGATCACCCTGCTTCGCGGGCTTCGGATCGCCGAACGGATTTCCAGCTTTCCCCGGACCCGCTGCCTCACCAAACGGATTCGCTTCGCTCGCCTGCTTCGATCCGCCGAACGGATCGCCTGTCCACGCGGGCGTTTCTTCGTCGTCGGTCGCCAGGTTGTATTCCGCCTGCACTTTTGCGAGCACGCTGGCGATGCCCGATTCGAATCCGGCCGCATTGCCAAAATGCTTCATCGTCCAGTTGCAACCGGTACGATCCGCAGGCTGAAGCTGCGGGCGCGGCACGACGAACTTCACGCCGTCGTCGATCGCTTCCTGCAGCTTGTGCAGTCGACGGCTCACTTCTTCCTGCAGCCGAGACGCGTTGAGAGTCTTGCGCAGCATCTGCATCTCCTCATTCCGAACACGATGTAGACGCGCGAGTCTAGCGCAATCGCGGACGCGACGATGCCATTACGACTGCGGCAGCCAAACCACCGTGAGCGAGCGCACCCCTTGCGCGCCCTGAATCAGCACGCCCTCGATATCCGCGGTGGCGGACGGTCCCGTTACGAGCGCCGCAAAACGCGCGCCGCGAAAATCGTCGCGCCGGTACGCGTCCTGAAGGCCCGCAACGATCTGCGCAGGATCGAGCAGCACGACCAGATGCTGCACGATATAACCAAGTGCGTTCACAACGTACTCGCGCTCGCTCAGCCACACGGAGCCCGTCTCCGCCACGCCGAAGCGTGCGCGCACAACACCCACGTCGACATCTTCGAGCGATGCGGGTACGGTAGCCGCCGCGATTTCGCGCGTGCCTGGCACTTCCGGCACCGCTGACGCGATCTCGGCGCGCACGCCGAAGCGTTCGTGGATCAGCGCAAGCACCGCCTCGCCCGACGCAGCCTCGGCTTCACGGCCGCCCATGAGCTTGAGCGCGGCCACGAAGCGCTCGCGCAGATCGCCAGCAGGCGCATCGAACAGCGGCACCTCCGGCAAATCCAGCGGGGCTGGTTGCGCGGCGCGCACGCGCGCGAGGAACGCTTCACGATTCGCCACGGCTGCCTCCCTTGCGGTTTTTTTTGTACCAGGCATGGAACGTCGTGTTGGGCGCCTGCGGCAGATCGCGCTGCCGTCCCCAAATGTTCAGCGGGTTATACAGCACGAAGTGCGGCAGACGACGCAACGCCCCGTCAATCGACCGGGTTGCCGCGCGATAGAGCGTGGGGCTCGACATCAGCCGTGCCGCCATCTTGAGCACTTCCTGCTTGACGAACGGCACCTCGTGTTGCGCGGCAATCACCTGGCGCCATTGGTAAATCTGCTCGTGAATATTGATCTTCACCGGGCAGACATTGGTGCAACTGCCGTTGAGCGTCGACGCGAACGGCAACGCGCTGAAACGCTTCAGATCGAAGGTGGGATTGATGATCGCGCCAATCGGCCCGGCATAGGTGCTCCCATAAGAAAGCCCGCCGCTGCGCCGGTAAACCGGGCAGGTATTCATGCATGCGCCGCAGCGGATGCACTTGAGCGAATACCAGAACTCCGGCATGGCGAGACGCTCGGAGCGGCCGTGGTCGACGATGACGAAATGCAGTTGTGCGCCTTCACGCGGCGCGCGAAAGTGCGACGTGTACTGGGTAATCGGCGAGCCGAGCGCGCTGCGCGACAGCATGCGGATAAAGACGCCAAGATCCGAGATCCGCGGAATCAGCTTTTCGATGCCCATTGAGACGATGTGCAACGGCGTCATATTGGCCGAGAGATCCGCATTGCCCTCGTTCGTGCACACGACGACCGTGCCGGTCTCCGCCACGGCGAAGTTGCAGCCGGTCATGCCCGCCGTCTTCTCGCGCACGAACCATGGCCGCGTGTTCATACGCTGACTTTCTGCGAGGTAATGAATGTCGCTGTTGTGCGGATCGGTGCCGATCGTGCGGCTGAACACTTCGGCCACATCGCCGCGAAGTTTATGAACGGCCGGCACGACGATATGGCTCGGCGGCTGCTGATCGAGCTGCTGGATACGCTCGCCGAGATCGGTTTCCATCACCGAAATGCCGCGCGATTCCAGATACGCGCGCATCTCGCATTCGTCGGTCAGCATCGACTTGCTCTTTACGAGGCCCGTCATGCCGCGCTCGCTGAGCAGACGGTACACGATCTCGTTGTGCTCCTCGGCGGTGTCGGCCCAATGGACCTGCACACCGTTGGCTTCAGCGTTCTTCGAAAACTGGTCGAGATAGTCGGCAAGGTGCGAGAGCGTGTGCGCCTTGATCCCTGAGGCAAGCGTGCGCAGTGTTTCCCATTCGGCAATCCCGTGAGCCTGCACGTCGCGTTTCATGCGCAGATCCCAAAGCCGCTTGTCGTGGAATTCGACGTGCTCCGGGTGCGTGAGGAAATTTTCTGCGAGCTTCGCATGTTCGATGCGTTTCATTCCCGGGCTCCGTTGAGCACCTGCGCGATGTGGATGAATCGCACGTCGGCATTCATGCGTTCGGCGCAGCCTTGCTGATGCATGAGGCACGACATGTCGCCCGAAACGATGTATTGCGCGCCCGCGCCGATGTGGTCGACAACCTTGTCCTGCCCCATGCGCACCGAAACGGCTTCCTCGGTCACCGCAAACGTGCCGCCGAAACCGCAGCATTCGTCCGGGCGCGTCGGCTTCACGAACTCGATGCCCTTCACGCCCTGCAGCAGCGCGAGCGGTTTGGAGAACGGCTCGCCAGCCACCTCCGATACGGATGCTTCATTCAGGTGGCGCAGCGCGCTGCAGCTATTGTGCAGCCCGACCCGCCAGGGGAATTCGGCCCACGGAAATTCGCGCACGCCGAGCACATCATGGAGAAATTCGACCAGTTCCCACGTGGACGCGCGCATCCGGCGCACTTCGTCGGTCTGTTCAATCGCGGTGAGATGGTCGCGCACGTGATTCACGCAACTCGCCGATGGCGCGACGATATGGTCGTAGCCGAGAAAGTTGCGCGCGAAAATACGCTCGGCACCAGCGGCCTCGGCATGCGCGCCGGCGTTGGCCATGGGCTGGCCGCAGCAGGTCTGATCGGGCGGATAGTCGACTTCGCAGCCGACCCGCTCCAGCAATTCGAGGGTGGCGATTGCCACCTCGGGGTAGAACACATCGATGAAGCACGGAATGAAGAGAGCGACTTTCATGCGCAGGCTGCCATCGTGAGTGGACGCGGCCATTCTACTGCCGATCCGTACCCTGACTCCAGCACCCTTACCGGCGCGCCACGCCGCGTTATGCCGCGGCGCGTCAAACGATAAAAACGTCTGCTCAGACGTTACGGCGATTGCTGCGACGAGCGCACGTTAAATGTTCATACGGGTGTTCATGTGATCCCCAATCCGCGGAAGATTCTGCTACGTGCTCGATAACATCTGGTTGATGACGACGGCGTTGATTGCAGTTCGATTTGTGATTTTTATTTGCAGTGCAAATGGCATTAATGTGCGCAGTGCAATCCGCCGATGCAAATAACTGCTCGCCCCATTCACTTTGTTGCGGCGTCCTGGAATTCACCGGCATCGTGATTGATGAATGCAGCAAGACGGAACCGGTCTGTCGCGCGCGCCGCTTCCGGGTTATCGGTTAGCTAACATTCTTCACCCATCGCGCCATTGTTAATCGTCTTGCACGCGACGCTCACGCAGTGGCGATCTACTACGCGTCGAGCGCCACGTAAGCGCCCGCCGCGCCCGCCGCACCGATAGCGGCGTGAAAAGATGACGCGCGGCGCCGCGCGCAGTTCACGGTGCAAGGCGCGCCGGACACGATGCTAAACTCCGTGCTCGATACGAACCCTGCCTGATGCGGGCCTTCGTTGCGCCTTCTACCTCTCGACATCATGTATCTGTCTATTCTCTCGGTCGGCATCGGCGGAGCGCTCGGGTCGCTCATGCGCTGGATGCTCAGCCTGCGCCTGAACGCCGTGTTTCCTTACCTGCCGCTTGGCACGCTCGCGTCCAACGTGATTGCGGGTTACATCATCGGCGTCGCTGTCGCGTTCTTTGCGCGCGTGCCTAACCTGTCGCCCGATTGGCGCCTCTTCATCATCACGGGCCTCATGGGCGGACTCTCGACGTTCTCGACGTTCTCCGCCGAAGTCGTGTCACACCTCCAGCAGGGCCGTTACGGCTGGGCGCTGGGCGAGATCGCGATCCACGTGTGCTCCTCGCTCGTCATGACGATCCTCGGCATCGCAACCGTCGCCGTTGCGATGCGTTAAGACGTTTTTCGTCTGGATCGAAGCCTGGACCGGCAACCGCCCATAGCGGCCGCGGCGCGAAATGTTCAGGTCAGCGCTGGCCGCCGGTAGCCGCCGAGCAGGCCGCCCCTTGAGAACACCCACTGCAGGAGCTGGATGTCGCGCGCGCGGAACGCGCCCGCGCACGACAGCAGGTAGTAGCGCCACATGCGGCGGAAACGCTGCCCCATTTGCGCCTCGAACCGCGGCCACGCAGCCTCGAAGTTCGCGTGCCAGGCCATGAGCGTCCGATCGTAATCGGCGCCGAAATTGTGCACATCTTCGGTGACGAACAGGCCACCCGCAGCATCCGAGATCTGGCCGATCGCCGGTAGCTCGCCGTTCGGGAAAATGTATTTGTCGACCCACGGATCGGGTGTCGTCTCGCGACGATTCTTGCCGATCGTGTGCAACAGGAAGAGGCCGTCGTCGACAAGACAGCGGTGCGCGACTTCCATGTACGTGCGGTAGTTCTTCGGACCGACATGCTCGAACATGCCCACGCTGGCGATGCGGTCGAAGCGCTCGTCGAGCAGACGGTAATCCTGCAAACGAAACTCCACCGGCAAGCCCTTGCAACGCTCGATGCCGAGCGCGGCCTGCTCCTTCGAAATCGTCACGCCCACGCACGACACGCCGTAGCGCTCCGCCGCGAATTGCATGAGGCTGCCCCAGCCGCAGCCGATGTCGAGCAGACGCATGCCCGGTTGGAGACCGAGCTTACGGCAGATCATGTCGAGCTTCGCTTCCTGTGCCTCGTCGAGCGTCTTCGCGCCGCCCGACCAGTAGCCGCACGTATAGGTCATGCGGCGATCCAGCATGGATTCGTAGAACGCATTGCCGAGATCGTAGTGCTGTTGCCCCACCTTCCAGGCGCGGCGGGCAGTCTGGCGATTCACGAGACGCGCCTTGAGCGCGTGGAAGACGAGCCGCGTGGGGTCGATTTTTTCGTCCACATGCGCGCGCAGCGTACGGGCAAAAAATTCGTCGAGCCGGTCGCAGTCCCACTCACCATCCATATAGGACTCGCCAAGGCCGAGATTGCCCAGCGCAAGCACCCTTTCGGGCATGTGCGAATCATGCACGCGCAGATCCCACTCGCGCGTTCCGTTGAGCTTCACATCGGCATGTGCCAGCAGGTCGGCGACGATCCGCCAGGCCGAGGAACCGGTGGCCTCGCGGGCGGGAGGTGCTGCTTCGAGGTCAGTCGTTGCCATAGGTGCTCCAGTCAAGACATTCGTCGTAGCGCTCGCTGCGAACCCTTATGATGCACCGTACCGAAAAAAGCTGCAGGAAGGCCGCCAGGCACCTCATGCGTGGACCATAATGGACAGTTGGCAACCCATCCCGCACGCGCCGGTGCACGCGTTATCCGAGAAAATCATGGCTTACGACCCGAACAACATCTTTGCGCGCATCCTGCGCGGCGATGCACCCTGTATCAAGGTGTGCGAGAACGAGACGACGCTCGCGATCATGGACGTGATGCCCCAGGCAGACGGCCACGTACTGGTTCTGCCGAAGGTGCCCGCCGAGCAGATCTACGATCTGCCGGCAGAGGCAGGTGCTGCCGCATTGGCGATGGTGCAGAAGATAGCGGCCGCGGTGCGCACTGCGCTCGCACCCGAGGGATTGCTGATCGCGCAGTTCAACGGCGCGGCGGCCGGGCAGACTGTGCCGCACGTCCATTTTCACGTGATTCCGCGGCGGGAAAACGAGCCGTTGCGTGCGCATGCACGTGAGATGGCCGACATGGCAAAACTCGAGGCCATTGCCGAGCGTATTCGCGCTGCGCTTTGATCTAGTGGTGCGGGGCGGTTCATGCCTCATCGATGTGTTATCGATCTGGCCTGGGCGCGGGTCGGTCAAATGCCAGGTGACTGGACGAACGTCTCTGGCGGCGCGTGTAGGGAATGGCACGCTCGCGCTTCGAATGGGTGCGCGCCAGGAAACGCCGCGCTGGCGCGGATCGGTCGCGCCCAACGGCCCCGCCCCATTCCACCAGGGTTCAGGATTCTGCTATAATCCGCATCCCACCGGAGAGATGGATGAGCGGTTTAAGTCGCACGCCTGGAAAGCGTGTATAGGTTAATAACCTATCGGGGGTTCGAATCCCCCTCTCTCCGCCAGGTTGCCAATAACCCCTTGAAACGTCGAAATACTCGACAGTTCAAGGGGTTAAGTTTTTTGTATGGTACAAAAGCAGGTACAAAAACCGGCACAAGCGAAAAGCGCGTCGGCAAAGTGGTGGGGCGAAAGGATGCTCCTCGTCGAAATGAAGCTACCGCCGACGGTCCTACCTAGCAAGATGGCCGACTCGAGGAGATAGGACAACTCCACACTGCGGCCAGACGTTACCTAAAAGCACGGCTACTGATTGCTCATCTCAAGCTTCAACTCATGGTGCGAGGTCAACATCGAAGTTGATGACTCCGCCATCTGTCGAGACGTTGTCGCTATTCAGAGGCGTCCGGTGGCGTGGCAGGCACAAGAGATATTTGAATTCCTTTGCTCCAGGCCCCCGGTCGGCCTTTCGTTGGCAGGTCCAGTCAATGGTTACTTCGCGTTGGCCATCGGCACGGATACCGGTAAAGCCGCTATATGCACCGGGACCTGGCTCCTCACTCGGGACGAACTTGGCAATGTAGGTTGCGAAGGGCTGCCATAGACAGTTGCCCGGTTCGTATCGGTCAAGAAAGAAGCGGACTGAAAAGTCTCGATCCTCGTTCGGGACGCGTACCCAGTCAACAATGAACTGCGCAACTTCTGGTGCGCCAAAAATGCGACCGGCCATTGTTTGAGACTGGCATGTCTGATTTGTCGTTCCGTAGGCGACTCCAAACCATAACCCTAGGTCGGCAGCTTTTCGGCCGCGAATGACGAGAACATGCTGCGGAGACGGGTTGATTTTCGGCTTGTCAAGGAACCTGTTTCGCGGCGCCTCAAAGTGCGGCTGAAATTCCATTGTGGCCGACACGCATGGGCCAGATACAAGGGCTGCTGATAGACACAGCACAAGGCTGCATACAAATTGCCGCAAGTTCATGGCACCTCCACTGCTTACGCAGCGTCTAGTGTGTTGCATCGACCGGTTGAATCCGCCGCCTTTCCGCGACATACCACCAGCCGTCGCTGTTCCTCCTCCCGGATCGGGGAATAAGTTCATCACGACGCAGATATCCGGGCGTGCAGAAAAAAGCCCGCGCACAGCGCGGGCCTTGAGCTGAGGAGACCAGAGAGCCGGGAGGACTCTCAAGTGGAGATTAGTGCGCGGCCGAGCGGCTTGCACCTATCAAAGCAGATAGGAGCAAGCCGCTGTCTCTTCACGCGTACGGGCGGCGCGTCGAGCCGTCCCACAGGATACAGCCGACTCTCAGCCAGTGAACGCGATGCACGATCGGTGGAAATTGCTCGCGCAATCATTTCGCCGACGAGCTCAAACCGCCTATCGAAACTCGCCGGGCGAACTCGTATGTTTGTGAATGTGCTTCAGATTTCCATCCCAATCCGGAGCATCGACGTCCAGATAGACAGCCACATCGGGGTGGTTATTAAACAGACCGTCACGCAGCGCCTGGCCGATTGCGGCTCGAACTATCGCTTCCCCGTCCTTAAAGGCCTTTTCGACAGCCACGCTCCGCTGGACATCGAAGCCGATCGGACGAATTTTCGACCCGAGCCGGGTGAGCACCACGGATGGCATGGAGCCGCAAACGACCATTGCATGATATTTCGCCGGCCCTTTATCAAGCCCCGGCGGGGAAAAGGTGAACTCGAGGATTTCCAACTCAACTCTGGCCATGCTGACCTCCTTCCAGTGAGTCGATCCTAGCACGACCTCAAAGCTTCAAATGGAGACGAGTATGAGTAAGCCGCGTGTTTTTAGCTCCGCGAAAAGCACGAGGATTTTCGCAGCAGATTACCCGGCCACGGTAGACATCACGCACGAACTCGTCGGCAACCTGGTGCCACTCCGGCGTTCCGAATTGAACTTCGTCTGGATTCTTCTTGCCCTGCGCACGGCGAATCACAGACACACATGCTTCGATAATCCGAACCATAGTCCACTCTCCTCCCGTGCTGGAGAAATCCTCTTTTTGTTCTTCCATAACCGGGTTGTCGACAAACGTTTGCCGAACTTTAGGGGGCACGAGACAAATGCGGGAGAAAGGAGATCGCAGGGAATGGGGCGTCCGACGCGCCCCGCACACATCACGGGTGACGAATATAGTCCACGAGCGCAACCGTATAAGCATCCGGCTGCCGATCCAGCAGGCTCACGGCAATCGCCACGAGAAATCCCGCAGGCACGCCGAATACGCCCGAGCTGATCGGCTCGATGCCGAACCAGCGGCCGCCTTCGAAACCCGTGAGTTCCGTGAAGAACGGATACGTCGCCACGATGTAGTAGACGCACACGCCGAGCCCCGCAATCATCCCCGCCACCGCGCCCAGCCGCGTGGTGCGTTTCCAGAACACGCCCAGCACCAGCACCGGAAAAAGGCTCGACGCCGCCAGCGAAAACGCAGCGCCCACGAGGAACAGGATATTCCCCGTGTTGAGCGACGCCACCCACGATGCAAACAGCGCCACCCCCAGCAGCAGGATCTTCGACATCGTCACGCGCAACTGGCTCGACGCTTCAGGGTCGATCATGTGGTAATACACGTCGTGCGAAAGCACGTTCGAGATCGTGAGCAGCAGGCCATCCGCGGTCGAAAGCGCCGCGGCCAGCGCACCTGCTGCAATGAGTCCCGACATCACATACGGCAGCCCCGCGATCTCCGGCGCCGCAAGCACCACCATGTCCGGCTGCATGTTGATATCGCCCCAGCGCACGATGCCGTCGCCGTTCACGTCCGCGATATTGATGAGATACGGCTCGACGCGCCGCCATTGCATGACCCAATGCGGCAGGTCGTCGAAGTGCTGCCCCACCAGATGCCCGAGGATCTCGTACTTGATCAGCACGGCGAGCGTCGGCACGGTCAGATAGAACAGCGCGACGAAAAAGAGCGTCCATCCCACGGAGCGCCGCGCCGACCCGACCGATGTCGTCGTGTTGTAGCGCGTCAGGATGTGCGGCAGGCTCGCCGTGCCGAGCGACAGGCACAGCAGCAGCGAGAGGAAATTGCGTTTGTGGATGCGTCGCGCCGCTTCGTCGGCGGCGGGGAATGGCTCGCGCATCGGCACCGGCGTCGCCGCGCGCGCCAGCAGGTCGTCGCGCTCTTGTGTCCACACGACGCGCGCCGCTTCGGCGTCGTGCGGGAACGACGCAATCTGGCGCTCGAGCGAGTTGATGTCGCGCAGTGGTCCGTTGCGGCGGCGCAGATCGTCGAGCGTATTGGTGAGGCGCGCTTTCTCGTCGACGTACGACCTGGGCAGCGCGTCGATCCGCGACTGCCACAGCGCTGCGCGGCTCTGGAATGCTTCGCGCACGTGTTGTTCGGCGCCGTCGTCGCGCACGTTGCCCTCGAGCGTTTCCATGCGTTGCATCAGACGCCCATAGTTCAACTGCGGCAGCCACCCCAGCCCGTCACGATGCGCGATCATCGAAACCGGAATCAGGATCGCAGAGATGAGGATGATGTACTGCGCAACCTGCGTCCACGTCACTGCGCGCATGCCGCCGAGAAACGAGCACACGAGAATGCCCGCAAGCCCGCAGAAAATGCCGATGGCGAAATCCACGCCGATGAAGCGCATCGCAATGAGCCCCACGCCCTGAATCTGCGCGACGAGATAGACGAACGAGCAGATGATCGTCGCGAGCACCGCCAGCGCGCGCACGAGATTGCTCGAAAAACGCGTGCCGAGAAAGTCGGCGATCGTATAGCGCGCAAGCTTTCGCACATAGGGCGCGAGGAGGAACGCGGTGAGGCAATAGCCGCCGGTCCAGCCCATCATGTAGGCCAGCCCGTCGTAGCCGCTTGCATAGAGCGACCCCGCAAGGCCGATGAACGACGCGGCCGAGAGCCAGTCCGCCGCGGTCGCCATGCCGTTGAAGAACGACGGTACGCGTCGCCCGGCGACGTAGTACTCGACGAGATCGGATGTGCGCGAGAGCAGCCCGATCACGGCGTAGACCGCGATCGGCACGAACAGGAAGACGTAGCCGATCCACATGCCGGGACCGGTCGTCAGCTCGATGCGCCACATCAGGTACACGAACGCGAGAAAGCCGAGCGTATAGAACGCATACGATCGGAGCAGCCGGTGCGCAAGCTTCATCGTTGCTGCGCCTTGCTGGCCTCTCTGATCGCCTGGTCGGCTTCGCGCGCGGCTTGCAGCACGCCGTCGGCGTACTGCATCAGCACGATATAAACGCCGATAAGCAGCACGTACATGATGATGGCCCCCTGCGCGCCAAGAAAGAACGGCAGGCTGAAGCCCGCGAAATGCACGTTATCGAGCTCGCGCGCATAGAGCGGCACGACGAAGGAGACGAGGAAGCCGACCGTCATGAGCGCGGCGATCGCCGTCAGGTTGAAGCGCCAGTAGCGCCGATGCGCGAGCGCCATCGCCTCGCTCACCGACGGGGGCTCAGGTACGGGATTGATGTTGTTCGCGGACGAGGTCTGTTGCGCAGCCATGCGCCTGTTTAACAAAAACGCGCATGGCCGGCAATCGGGATCGACCGCTATAGACGGGCAGCGCGGCGCTTGTCAAAGGCGCTGCGCTGCCGGTGGAGGTCGATGCAAACGGCCTGGAATCGCTTACTGCCTTGCAGCCTTAAAGCGATTCGCCGAGTTGACCGAGGATCGCGGGATTCTCAAGCGTCGATACGTCCTGCGTGATCGCCTCGCCCTTCGCGAGCGAGCGCAGCAGGCGCCGCATGATCTTGCCCGAGCGCGTCTTCGGCAGATTCTCGCCGAAGCGGATGTCGCGCGGCTTGGCGATCGGTCCGATCTCTTTGGCCACCCACGCACGCAGTTCGCTGGCAAGCTTCACCGCGTCTTCGCCGTGCGGACGCGAGCCTTTGAGCACCACGAACGCCACCACCGCTTCGCCCGTCGTGTCGTCCGGACGGCCCACCACCGCAGCCTCAGCCACCAGCGGATTCGCGACCAGCGCCGACTCGATCTCCATCGTGCCCATGCGGTGCCCCGAGACGTTCAGCACGTCGTCGATGCGGCCCATGATCGTGAAGTAGCCTGTCTCCTTGTCGCGCACGCTGCCGTCGCCTGCCAGGTAAAGCCGCCCGCCCAGTTCCTCGGGGAAGTAGCCCGTGCGGTAACGTTCCGGGTTGCCCCACACGTTGCGGATCATCGCCGGCCACGGACGCTTCACCACGAGGATGCCACCCTGCCCGTTCGGCACGTCCTGGCCCGTTTCGTCGACGATCGCCGCCATGATGCCCGGCAGCGGCAGCGTGCACGAACCCGGCACCAGCGGCGTCGCGCCCGGCAGCGGCGTGATCATGTGGCCGCCCGTCTCGGTCTGCCA
>NZ_JBHSMP010000042.1:0-37472 GCF_042655705.1 Paraburkholderia denitrificans
CAGCCAGCCCGAGCCGATAATCGACCCAAGACCGGTAAACATCAGCGCAAACGGGCCGATATGCCGTTGAATAGAACTTTTCACACGTTCTCCTCTATCTCCAAGAACGGTTCGACGCCGATAACCCCGTCGGTATATAAGGCAGGCGGGTTTTCACAGCAGTCGCAACCTCGTGCGTACCTTCACGATTGCACCCGTAAGTGCAACCTCTACGCGGCGCGTAGTTTAACCGGTTGCACCGTTCAGTGCCGCCAAAATAATCTTGTCAAGTACGAAATAATCATTACGAAAGCAAGATTCGTAAGAATTTGATACGACCCTAACGTTAAAAAAAAACGTTTTCGTTTCCCGTTCCCCAGTTGACCTTCACGCGAATTCGCCGTATAAAGTTCGAGCAGGATTTCAAGTGGCGAGTGTGAAGTGGTCTTTCGTAGTTCGCCCATCAACGGTACTCCGGTTGGTCCCATACCCCTTCCTTGATTTTCGTGCACCTCTCGGGCTTCGGCCTCAATTCATTTTTAGGAAAGTAATATGGAAACCGGTACCGTCAAGTGGTTCAATGACGCAAAGGGCTTTGGCTTCATCACGCCGGACGGCGGCGGCGAAGATCTGTTCGCGCACTTCTCGGAAATCAAGGTCGACGGCTTCAAGACCCTGCAAGAAAACCAGAAGGTCCAATTCGAAGTTCGCACCGGCCCGAAGGGCAAGCAAGCTGCGAACATCAAGCCGGTCTAAGCTCATGGCTCACGAGGATCGCTGGAACGCGGTCCTGTCAGGCTAGCTTACCGAAAAACCCCACGCTTCTTCCTGAAGGTGGGGTTTTTTCATTTCTGCCGCTTTCCTGCCGCTTTCCTGCCGCTCATGAGGCCGCGTCGGACTGGCCCGCAGACGCGCCCGCTTCAGCCGAACAGACGCTGGGCGTGAATGCCGAGGCCCGTCGCCACGCTCGCCAGCCTGTCGCCGAACACCGGTTGCGCCTGCGGAAACGCCTCCGACAGCGCCTCGGTCAAGAACAGCAAACCGGTCGAGCCGCCCGTGAAATACAGTGCGCCGACCTCGGCGGGCGCGACGCCCGCGGCCTGCACCGTATCGCGCGCGGCCTGCGCGATGCGGCGCGTTTCCTCACGGCCCGCCTCGATCAGTTGCGCGTCGCAGAAGGCAAGACGCAGATCGGCCTCCACCGCCTCCAGATCGATCATCGTCTCCCCGCCAGCCGAAACGCCGATCTTCGCCTCCTCGGCCCGCGCCGCCAGCGCATGTCCGAGACGCTGCTCGATCACGCGGATCAGCCGGTCGTGGTGCCGCACGTCGCCGTACAGGTGGCGCATCAGTTTCAGTTCGGCCGTGCGCTTCGGCGTGTAGATCGTGTTGATCAGATGCCAGGTCGCGAGATCGAAGTAGACCCGGTTCGGGATTTCGCGGCCGTCCGGATCGAGCGTCTGGTAGCCGAGTTCGGGCAGGATCGTCGAGAGTTCCACGCGGCGGTCGAAGTCGGTACCCGCGACGTGAACGCCGTGGTGCGCGAGCACGTCGTCCTTGCGTTCGAGGCGCTGCATGCGCTGCGGGCCGACGCGCACGAGCGAAAAGTCCGAGGTGCCGCCGCCGATATCGGCCACGAGCACGAGTCCCTCTTGCGTGAGGCGCGATTCGTAGTCGAATGCGGCCGCAATGGGCTCGTACTGGAACTGGATGTCACGAAACCCCACGGCACGCGCGGCGGCTTCGAGCTGTTCCTCGGCGAGGCGGTCGGCGCGCGCGTCGTCGTCGACGAAGAACACCGGGCGGCCGAGCACCGCACGCGTAATCGGCGCGCCTGCGCAAGCTTCGGCACTGCGCTTCAGGTGCTCGATGAAGATCGCGATGATTTCGGTGTAGCGGATTGCGCTGCCATCGCCGAGATCGGTCGTGCTGGTCGCAAGCGGCGAGCCGAGGATGCTCTTCATTGAGCGCATGAGGCGCCCGTCGAAACCGTCGATGTAGGAGGCCAGCGCCGCGCGGCCGAACTCGCGGGTGTGCTCGTCGGCGTTGAAGAACACCGTGGTCGGCAAGGTGGTGTGCTCGCCCTCCACGGGCGCGAGCCGCATCGCGCCGCCAGCCGGGGCCACGGGCAGCGCCACGGCCGAATTGGAGGTTCCGAAGTCGATCGCGCAGAACGTGGTCATGGCAGATGGGCGCCACGCAGAGCGCGCGCAAGTATGGACGGGGAGGACGGGCTTTGTATCACAGAAGTCCGGCGCGCGGCAATCGCAGCACATCGACGCGCCAGCGCCGGGAAAACGCGCGGCCACGCCGCGCGTTTAATGGGTGCTTATGGGGATTTATTGGGGGGTTTATCGGGATTTTATGGGTAGTGCAAAGCCCTGCCGCGCGTCGTGCCGGATGCCGGTCACGCCTTGAAGGGCTGCTTCCACGCATTCGCGTAGGCCACGTCGCCCACCGCCGAGCGCGTGCGCTCCGCCTTTTCGCGATCGCGCAGCACCGGATCCAGTTTGTCGACGTCGCCGTAATGGCCGATCGAGATGATCGCAAGCGGTTCCACGTCATTCGGCAGCGCGAACTCCTTGCGGAACGCGTTGACGTCGAAACCGCTCATCTGGTGCGCCGCGAGGCCGAGCGCGTGCGCCTGCAGTACCAGCGACATCGCCGCCGCGCCCGCGTCGTATTGCGCCGTGCGGTTCACTTCGCCCTTTGCGTTGAGCGTGAGCGCCGTCACGGCGATCAGCACCGGCGCGGGCGCATTCCAGTTCTGGTTGAACGGCACGAGCGTCGCGAACGCGCGCTTGAAAGCCACTTCGTCAGCCGTGCGGTCGAACACGATGAAGCGCCACGGTTGCAGGTTGTAGCCCGACGGCGCCCAGCGCGCTGCCTCGATGACCGCCTGCAGCGCCTCGCGGCTCACGGGTGCGCTCGAATACGCGCGCGGGCTCCAGCGCCCTGCGATCAGTTCGTGGATGGGCACGGCTGTCTGTGCGGTTTTTTGCTTCGTCATGCCTTGTCTGTCCTCGGTGTGTGAGGGCGGCTCGCCCGGAACACATAAGAATAACCGCGCGGCGTGAAACCCGCTCGATGTATATCAGCAGCTCGAACGCCCGCGCTTATGCGGTTTGCACAGCAACGGTGCGCTCGCCGCGGTTGATCCGCAAAACGAGGAACGAAGCGACGAGGCACAGCCCGCCGGAGATCATCGACGCAACCGTGTAAGTGCCGACGCTCGAGCGCAGCAGCCCCGCACCGTAGGCCGCGAACGCCGCGCCGAGCTGATGCCCGGCCACCACCCAGCCGAAGATCACCGGCGCGCGCTCCTTGCCGTAGACATCGGTGGCGAGACGCACCGTCGGCGGCACGGTCGCGATCCAGTCGAGTCCGTAGAACACGGCGAAAATCGGCAGGCCGAAGAATTCGATTCCGAACGCGTGCGGCAGATAGATCAGCGAAAGCCCACGCAAGCCGTAGTACCAGCAGAGCAGCCAGCGGCTGTTGAAGCGGTCCGAAAGCCAGCCCGAAAGCGTCGTGCCGAAGAGATCGAAGATGCCCATCGTCGCGAGCAACGACGCGCCCTGCACCTCGGTCATGCCGTAGTCGCCGCACATGGCGATGAGGTGCGTGCCGACGTAGCCGTTCGTGCTCGCGCCGCAAATAAAGAAACTGAAAAACAGCAGCCAGAAGTCGCGCGTGCGGCTCGCCGACGTAAGCGCGCCCAGCGCGATCTTCAGCGGATTTTCCTGCGGCTGCGGCGGCGCAACCGGCATGTCGTGCCCTTCGCCGTAGGGGCGCAGGTTCAGGTCGGCGGGCCGCTCGGGCAACAGCAGCGCAACGAGCGGAATCACCACCGCCGCGGCCACGGCAACCACCAGCACGACCGGCTGCCAGCCGTATTTCTGCGCAATCGCCGCGAGGAACGGCAGGAACACGAGCTGCCCCGTGGCCGAGCTTGCGGTGAGGATGCCCATCGCGAGGCCGCGATGCGTCGTGAACCAGCGCGTCACCACGGTTGCAGACAGCGCCAGCGCCGCGACGCCCGTCGCACCGCCCACCATCACGCCCCAGATCAGCACCATCTGCCACGGGTGCGTCATCATCGACGACAACGCCACGCCGCCGCCCATCGTGGCGAGCGCCGCGAGCAGCGTCGGACGCATGCCGAAACGCTGCATCGCGGCGGCAGCGAACGGCCCCATCAGCCCGTAGAGCGCGATGTTCACCGAAATCGCGAGCGAGATCGTCGCGCGGCTCCAGCCAAACTGGTGTTCGAGCGGCACCATCATCACGCTCGGCGTCGCGCGCGTGCCGGCCGCCGCCAGCAGCACCAGAAACACCACCGCCACGACGAGCCATCCGTAATGAAAACGCTCGCCGACCCACCTCGCTGCCCAGTTCATTCGCGCTCCTGTCGCTCCTCGCGGAGCCGCGTCCTGCCTGATTTCGTCTGCCTTGCTTCTTCACGCTGCGCCGCCGGTTTGTTACCGATCGGTCACAAGTGCGTGTTGCGATACTAGTTACCGCTCGGTAACATGTCAAGCAGCTCCCTTTTGTCGAGAATGTCATGGCCGACCTCGAACCGACCGCCAGCGCCCGCCGCACGGGCAAACCGCGTACGCAGACGGCGGGCGCGCGCGCGCATGAGCATCTGCTCGATGCAGCGGGCGAACTGTTCTACTGGGAAGGTGTGCGCGCCGTAGGCATCGAAGCCGTCGTGGAGCGCGCGGGGCTCAACAAGATGAGCCTGTACCGGCAGTTCTCGTCGAAAGACGATCTGGTGGTTGCGTACCTGAAGCGTTGCGACGATCGATTCTTCGAGCGCTTCGAATCGAACCTCGCCAAATATCCCGGCGAGCCGGTCAAGCAATTGATCCACTATTTCGAAGACCTGTCGCAGCGTGCGTCTGTGCCTCACTACCGAGGCTGCCCGTTCGTCAACGTTGCGGCGGAATTTCCGGATGCGTCGCATCCGGCGCGGCTCGCGGTCGCCGACAACAAATCGAAGCTGATCGCGCGGCTCACCACGCTGGCCACCGAGGCGCAGGCGACGAATCCCGCCGCGCTCGCCAACGCGTTGGCGCTTCTGATCGAAGGGGTCTACGCGGCGAGCCAGACTTACGGCCCCGGTTGCGGCCCGATCCTCGCCGCGCCGCACACCGCAAAGCTGCTGATTGAAGCGATGTGCCCGGCGCCGGGTGCGGCGGCGCGGCCTGACGAAACGTAGAAGCCGCGCGCTCGCAGAGGGACCGCCTCACGCGAGGTCCACCGTGCAGGCCTGCTGTGTAAGCCCATCGTGCAAGCCCACCGCGCAGGCCTGTCGTGCAAGCTCACCCGTGCAGGCCTGTCGTGCAAGTCCACCGCGCAGGCCCGGTAGAATCACGCCATGAACGCTATCGCCGCCCAACCCTCCGACGCCAACGCCGCCCACGCGGAGATCCTCGCCGCAACCCGCCACTGGCTCACGCGCGCGGTGATCGGCCTGAACCTGTGTCCGTTCGCGAAGAGCGTGCAGGTGAAGCAGCAGATCCGCTACGCGATCAGCGAGGCGACCGATCTGGAGGGCGTTCTCACCGATCTCGAAGTGGAGCTGAAGACGCTCGATGCGGCCGATCCCGAGCAACTCGACACGACGCTGCTGATCCTGCCGCACGCGCTCGCCGATTTCGCCGACTTCAACGACGCGACCTGGTTCGCGGATCGCCTGCTCGAACAGTTACGCCTCGAAGGCACGCTGCAGATCGCAAGTTTTCATCCGCAGTATCAGTTCGCGGGCACCGCGCCCGACGACATCGAGAACTATACGAACCGCGCGCCCTACCCGATCCTGCATCTGCTTCGCGAAGCCAGCATCGAGCGCGCGGTGGAGGCGTTCCCCGATGCCGCCGACATCTACGAGCGCAACATGGAGACGCTGCGCCGCCTCGGGCTTCAAGGCTGGCGCGACTGGATGAGCCGGGACGGCGAATAGAAAGGATCCGGCGCGGGATCAGGCTCCGGTTTCGGCAACGCTCGCGGTTGCCGCGCCTTCGTCGATGAAGAAGCGCTCCTTCAGGTCGGCCAGGCCGAAGGTGTCGAGGATTTCCGTAAGCCGTTCGGCGGGCCGCCGCCGCGGCAGATTCTTGTACTGGGCGATGATCAGTTCGTTCTTCATCGAGTGTTCCCAGCCCACCAGTTCCGTCACGCTCACCTGATAGCCGTGCGCCTCCAGTTGCAGGCAGCGCAGCACGTTCGTGATCTGACTGCCGAACTCGCGCGTATGCAACGGATGTCGCCAGATCTCGGTGAGCGCCTCGCCAAGCGACTTGCCCTTGTTCCGCCGCAGCACGCCCGCCACCTCAGCCTGACAGCAGGGCACGACGACGATATAGCGTGCGTGTTTTTTCAGCGCGAAGCGCAGCGCGTCGTCGGTCGCCGTATCGCACGCGTGCAGCGCAGTCACGATATCGACGGTGGACGGCAGCGCAGTCGACGCAATCGAATCCGCGACAGAGAGGTTCAGAAACGACATGCCCCCGAAGCCGAGCCGCTGCGCCAGATCGCGCGAGCGCTGCACGAGTTCGTCGCGCGTTTCAATGCCGAAAATGTGTGACCCGTCGAGCAGTTCCTTGAAAAACAGGTCATAGAGAATAAAACCCAGATAGGACTTGCCCGCGCCGTGGTCGACGAGCGTGACGTCATGCCCGTCCTGCTTCAGGTCTTTGAGAAGGGGCTCGATGAACTGGAACAGGTGATAGACCTGCTTGAGCTTGCGACGGCTATCCTGGTTCATCTTGCCGTCGCGCGTCAGGATGTGAAGCTCCTTGAGGAGTTCGATCGACTGGTTCGGGCGAATTTCGTAAGTCTTGCTGGACATCGGGTCAGGCACAGGTAGTGAGTCATTTACCGCGAAACGTGCGACAGATGACGGAAGGAGTAGGGTTGGCCTGTCATTTTACGGAAAAAACGTGGGCAGGCTGTCAATTGGCCCGCGACGTACGAAATGCGAATCTGCGTTCGGGCGGCAGGAAGGGGTTGATTACACGGCACGGCGGACATCGACCCTCCATGTCAACAAAGAACCAGTAGCAGCACCTGTAGTGAGCGCGACTGGACGGCAACGGGCCGGGCAGCGCGTGCGGGAGGTCATTCCGGCAATGACCGGCGTCGACAGGACAGGCACGTCGCAGTTCACCGAACGCAACATGCGCCCGGCGCTGTACGTCCTTGCATGGGGCACGCAATGAATACGATACCCGACGGAAACGCCGAACAGAAATTTCAGGAACTGCTCACGAAGCTGGTCACGCTTCCGGAGTGGACGGAAAAGCAGCAACTTGAACTCGAGATGGCGCGCGACATCTCGGTACAGATGCTGCATATCGCCGAAGTCATGCGTGACGGCACCGCCGATCTCGAGACCTGCCTGATCCTGCTGAAGTATGCAAAGGTTCTCGACTTCGTGATGTCGTCGCTTGCAACACACCGCGATATCAAGCCACAAACGTTGCGCGTGATTTTCAAGCTCGCGGGCCTGACGGTCGACGAGGCCTATCCGGGCTGATGCGCTTATGAGCATCGCGCGCAGGACGGTGCAGATGCCGCAGCCCCAAACCCGCGCACCGGCTCACCGGACAGGCCGCTTTTTCCGCGGCGCCTGGCCGCGCGCGCAATCAGCACCGCCTCGCCTCACCTCGCCTCACGCGCCGCGAACCTTCAGACGCCATAGCGATGTCACTTCCTTCGCGCGCGCTTCGTATAGCGGATCGGTTCGGTCCGTTGCCTTCGGATGACGCGCGCGGATATCCTCGCGGCCAACCACTTCCAGCCCCGCATTGACGATCATCTCCATAAGCGCCTCGCGCGTGCGCAGGCCAAGATGCTCTGCGAAGTCGGAGAGGATCAGCCAGCCTTCGCCGCCTGGCTCCAGGTGATCCTTCAATCCGGCCAGGAAGCCGCGCAACATGCGGCTCTCGGGATCGAACACCGCGTATTCGATCGGCGACGCGGGCCGCGCAGGCACCCACGGCGGATTGCAAACGACGAGCGGCGCACGCCCGGCCGGAAACAGATCCGCTTCCACCACCTCGACGTGCCCGCTGTAACCGAGCCGCGTGAGATTCTCCCGGGCGCAGGCGAGCGCGCGCGGGTCCTGATCGGTCGCAACAATCTGCCTCACGCCGCGCGCCGCCAGCACCGCCGCGAGCACGCCGGTGCCGGTGCCGATATCGAATGCCTTGTCGAGCGACGGCAGCGCCACGCGCGCAACCAGATCGACGTACTCGCCGCGCACCGGCGAAAACACGCCGTAGTACGGGTGAATGCGCGCATGATCGAGCGCCGGGATTTCGACACCCTTCTTTCGCCACTCGTGTGCACCGATCAGTCCGAGCAATTCGCGCAGCGACACTGCGGACGCCTCGCCCGTCGCGGGTCCCCACGCCTCCTCGCAGGCGAGCTTCACGTCGGGCGCGCGGCGCAGGGAAATCGTGTAGTCGCCTTCCAGCGGAATCAGCACCATGCCCAGCGTGCGCGCGCGTTGCGACTGCGCCTGGCGGTGCAGATTGAACGCATCGAGCAGCGAGTCCGGCGCCTTGCGCGGCTTGCGATCGGCGCGGCGGGCGAGCGCCTGCAACAACTGGCGCGCGTTCTGGTAGTCGCCGCGCCACAGCAGCGCCGTGCCTTCGCAGGCGAGCCGGTAGGCGGCGTCGGCGCTCGTGCGGTCGTCGGCGAGGACAACACGCTTGGGCGGTGCAACGCCAGCCTCCGAACGCCAGCGGACACTGCGAGGGCCGTCCGTGTCGGGCCAGGTGAGAGTGGGAAAGTCGGTCATAGGCAATAGGTAGCAAGCGATACGGCAAGAGCGGCGCCATCATATAGCAGAGCAGGAAGGCATGTTCCGCCCCCCCGCTTGCCATGATCATCGTCCACCTGCGCGCTGGCGTCGACTCGTCCGAAAGTCATAGGACCCGTATCGGCATTGCGGGCATGTCGCAGCGCACGAAAACGCGCTGTAGCACTCTCAAGACCAGACACGGCGAGACAATCGATCAGCGATACGAATCAATTGCGCCCGCAAGCAATCGATCCGGCAAACGCCCGGAACGGACAAAACGGACCAAATGGACCAAACGGACAAGCGAGCGAAAAGCAAAAAGGGTTGCAACCGAAACGCTGCAACCCTGTCTGTCGCGGTCAGGTGAGTTTGCGTGGCGCGTGGTGAGCGGTGAAGCTGCTGCAATCGTGCCGGAATAGCTCGCGATCCTGAGCGCGCCGATGAGCGGAGGCGACCTGAAATGCCCATATCGCGCATGCGGATTACCGGACTCGAATCCGGCGTTTGAACCGCAGACATTTTGACGCAGATTAATAAACCATTCACTATCGCGCGAATGCAAGCGCCTGCGCCTGAACCAATAAATCATTAACATTCAAATACTTAGCGAAAACACGTGAAAACAACGCAGAGCCGCGGGGTCTTTACCTGCGCCACAGCGGCGAGGCGTAGAATTCGCAACTTCAGGCAATCTGCGTGCGGCGTTACATGCCGGTGTGCACGATCCCCCTAATCTGGCTTTAAAGGAAGTTCACATGACCGAAACCGGCACTCACGTTTATCAGTTCGACGCACGCGGTCTCTCGAAGCGCCTGCGCCACGCATCCATCTTCGCCGCCCTCGAATCGCTCGATCACGGCGAAACGATGCGCTTCGTCAACGACCATGACCCGCTGCCGCTGCTGCAACAGATCCAGCAGCGCTATGGCAATCAGGTGCAGGTCAATTACGTCCAGCGCGCCGCAGAAGGCGTTGTCATCGACATGCTGATCTCCATCCCCGGCGCCGAAACGGCAGCCCCGGCGCGTACGAGCTGCTGCGGCGGCGGTTGCGGCGGCTAAGCTGGCAGGAACGCAGTCAGGCAGCGCGCGATTTCGCGAGGCGGTAGCCAGACTGTGAAGGCTGTGAAGAGCACCCCAAAAGCTGGACATCGATCCAGTCTTTGGGGTGTTTTTTTGAACCGATCCGGTTTTCTGGACAGGCTGCAGTGTTAGTGTTCGGCCTTTTATGAGTCTTCGGCCGCAGGCTGTGCTGCCGGGCGAATTCGCCCGGTGTCAAATCATTGATAGCCCGGTGAGGCCGAGTCTCATTGTAGTCCCGGTGCCAGGCTTCAATCCCGCGTTTCGCCTCTCCCACCGATTCAAACCAGTGCAAGTTCAGGCATTCGTCTCTGAATGAGCCATTGAACGTCTCGATGAAGCTGTTATCCGTTGGCTTGCCTGGCCGGCTGAAGTCGATCCGCACCTTGTAGTGGTACGCCCACATGTCCAGCACACGACCGGAGAATTCACTGCCGTTATCGGCAAACAAGAAGCGTGGCGCCCGGCGCTGTGCCACCAACCGGTTCAGCACCGAGACAACATCCTCGGTGTGCAGGCGCTTGCCCACTTCGATGGCAAGCGCTTCACGGCTGAAGACGTCAACCACCGTGAGCGCGCGTAGACGGGTGCCATCGGCTAATTGGTCGGCGACGAAGTCCAGGCTCCACACCTCGTTTGGACACTTGGGCACACAGCGCTCACGGCGCGAAACCACCATCTTGCGTCGCTTGGGTCCCTTTGAGCGCAATTGCAGCTGCTCTTCGGCATAGAGCCGATAGACCCGCTTGCGGCGAATGCGCCAGCCTTCGCGCTTGAGCAGCACGTGGACGCGCCGATAGCCATAGCGCACGCGAATCTGGGCGATCTCCCGCATACGCTGGCGTAGCACCGTCTGCGGATCTTTGATGCTGCGATAGTAAAAGGTGCTGCGCGCCTGCTGGACCAGTCGGCACGCCCGCTGCGTGCAGAAGCCGTAATGCTCCACGATGTGGGCCACGGCTTGCCTCTTCAGCGCGGGCGGGGCCACTTTTTTGTGGCGATATCCTGCAGGATTGCCTTATCCAGGCTGAGTTCTGCGACGAGCTTCTTGAGTCGAGCATTCTCGTCCTGGAGTTGCTTCAATTCGCGGACCTGATTCGATTCCAGGCCCGCGTACTGCTTCTTCCAGCGGTAAGACGTCTGCTCGGAAATGCCCAGCTGCCGAATCAGGTCTGCCACCGGCATCCCCAACTCGGCCTGCTTGATCGCCGCCACGATCTGCTCCACCGAGTATTACTTGCGTTTCATCGCCAACCTCCCGTTCCTATTGGGAAAATTGCTCCGAAACACTAACACTCATTTCTGTCCAGAATTTCTACAGCAGATCAAGTCCGTCATTGAACTGATGCCGGACACGCTCCCGGTACGCATACAGACAGGACTGCGATACGTCGAATACCGCGCACCTCAGTTCGACTGATTCGCTTGGCGCAGATCTGATCGATTACTTCGTACGTTCGATGCCTTGCGCTGGAGGGAATAAAAAAACCCCGCAGAATCAGGGACTCTTGCGGGGTTTCTGGACAACCGCGGAGGTTGTCGCGGGGTTGTCAGACAGGTATTTGGTGCGGCTGCAGGAATGGAAATCATCAGACACGTCCTTGATGCGCAAGGCTTTTCAAAATTTTCCGACTCTTCCGTGCCCCCAAATGTGCCCCCAATTCGCAGGAACACTTCGGTTCGATTACCCACCCGCCTTCAACGCTCCAGTGGAATCAAGCGCGACTCACGGCAAGACCCGACTATTGGACGCAATAATACCGTATCAGGCGGCGCTGGACGAACGAACTCACACGCTCTTCCTGCGTCCACCATTTCGATTGCCCGCAAGGCGCTCGTCGTTGGCGAAAAGACCGGGCACCGCGTCGTTACACTGTCGACGAAAACGCAGCAGTCAGCAGTGCGACCGTCCCCACGATTGACCTGAACGTGTCCAGGGCCAATGACGCGGCCCAATCTTGAACAACAGGGGTTTTGGCCACAAGGTCAAGCAGACTCGATCGATCGGTGCTGCAACATAAGCACGCCCTTCGACGAGAAGTGGTGCAGGTATAACCGATGGAACTCCACCTTTGCTGCAGCCTCCACCATGGCTTGCTCAAGAAACCGTACAACTTCATCGTTCGCACCACTCAGACTCGAGCTTGCGTCGATATTGGCGTGACCAAGCGCCGTCAGGTCTCGGTTGCCCTGCGCGAAGACATCGGCGCCGCCCTCGATCAATCGCTTTAATATCTGCAGATTCCCCCGGTTTGCGCCGAAGAGGCCGGCCCCTCTTGCCGCACGCATCAGCGGTGTAAGGCCATCGTTGTCCGCGATATTGATGGAAGGCTCCAACAATGCAATGAGTTTGTGCTGCCATCTCCCGCCCCGCGCATGGATCGCTGTCAACAGTGCGGTGCGCCCGATGGAATTCCGATGCTCGATCGACGCCCCCTGTTCTATCAGCCATGCGCAGACTTCTAACTGCTGGCCTGTGGCAGCGGGAAACAATAGCGTCTCTCCTTCTTCGAAGACATGCCTCGGCTCAACGCCCTCGATATCACAAAGGCGTTGGACTTCGTAGATGTCGCCTTTCCTAACTGCTACGGACAGCTTCTGAAAGGCCGTCGGCGGCGAAGACAGGGGCCCCGAAAAGTGAAATTCGATCATGGATATGTCAGCATGCTCAATCGGCGTTACGGACCATAACGGCTACGTGGATCGCTTCGATACATTTTCGTTCGGGCCGTCATCCGTGCCTGCCGATTTCGGCGTTCCTCTTCCCACGTCCCACCTTAACGCACGTTCGCGACGGATTTTCAAAAGGGCTCTCAGCACCAGATCTTCCTGTAGTCGAAATTACTGCCCCACAGGCGTAGTTGACGGTACGTCGTACTGGTTGTCGGAGAGTTCCGAACGCAGACGATGATCCAGCAGAACATGCAGGATATCGCTCATTTTTTCCGGTGTGCCGACGATCCGCCCCTGATCGTCGAACTGGATGCCCCATTCTCGAAGTGCATTGATCTCGCGAAGACGAGCCATATAGCTGGGGTTATTATAGTAGCCGCGAGCCTTGATCACGGCCATTCGGCGCAAGTGCGTAGCGTTCCTGCCAATGAAGGTATCAAAAACGGCGAAATCCGCAATAGCAGCTGAGAATCCGGGCTCCTGCTTCAGGGCTGCGTACGCTTCCTCGTAGGTGTCCTTGTGATTCAAAAGCGACTCAAAGGCGGGCTTGCTGACCATGAGTACGTTTTCGCCCACCACAAAGAAATCAAAGCTCCGCGAAATGCTGAATGACGGGCTATCAATGATGTCGAGCCCCGCATCAGTGAAGAAGATATTCACCATCCCCTTCTTTTTCCGCGTTGCCCAGTCTGCGCTTGCTTTCTTGACGCAGTAAATCACCGACTCACCATGGCGCAGTCGAAGTACATACCCAGCAGCATTGTTCAGTTGCTTCACGTTCTTCACCAAGCATTCCTCCAAGGGCTGGTCAATCAGGCCTTGGAGACTGGGGAACAGAGTGCCGTCGCGGGAGATGCCAAGAAAACCACCCTCACTTGGCTGACTGAGCAAGTTGTACACCTCCGCGATCGTATGGCTGGCTTGGTAACTCCTCGCCAGCTCTTTGAGCTGATCCCTCAAGGCATCCCCCATCACAACGGACACTGCCGTGAAGGGGTTCATCTGACCGGTCGCAGGCCGTTTCTTGAACACCCACAGCGATGCTGTTGCCTGAGCGACGTCAAAGGCCCCGAAGGATTGCAGATCTTGCGCAATAGTCATTTCTCTCCCCGATGCAATACGTAAATTCCATGTACCAAGCAAGACTCAAGGTGATCGCCCGACTTGACCGGCTCCTTCGATAGCGCCTTCACGCAGCGCTTGTGGCCCTCGGTCACAATGTTGAGTTCGTACAACTGCCAGCCAGCGACCAACAAGAACGGGTTCATCAAAATCTGTCCTGACCGATAAGTGATGACGAACATCAGCAGGATGAAGAGCAGAAAGCCGAAGAATTTCCCTTCAACACCCAGATCCAGTCCCATGAAGGAAACGACGTAGGGAAACACATAGTTGATGAGGTCATTTGGAATCGACTTCGAGTCAATGACCTCCAGGCTTGAATAGCCTGTCAGGTTCCTCATCAGAACCATGAAAATGACGAGACTCACGGCAGAAATGCCGAGCAGGCCAAGTGCCCGCCCGGGATTCGCAAGCTCCGGGAGATAGCAGGCGGACATCTCGGCAATCCTACACATAGGCGCCTGCCAAGATGACTCTTTGATATCTTGTATCAGCAAAATCAAGCTCAACGGAAAGTAAGAACCGAGGAACAAGATCAGTGCGGGAAAAAGGCGCATTTGCATTTCAATGTCCCTGCGCCCTTATGTTCCAGCCAAGAACGTTCCGCTCGCAGCCGAAGCAAGCAGTCTCGACACGCTCGCGTCGAACGCCCGCTTGAAATCCGGGTCGGACGCATAGCGCTTGTAGAGGTCCAGTTCCCGCCTCCGCTCTACGCTGATCGCCTGTTGAATCAGGCGCTCCAGCGCCAGCTGCCGGTTTTGGCTGTCGGGGTTGTCTTCGACCTGAGCCTTGTAGTCGGCGTGGTTCATCACATGCTTGGCGATGTTGATGAACTTCACCCGTTGCTCTTCCGGCGTGGCCTCCCAGCCTGCGAAGTGGCGTTCGTTGAAGGCACGCACGATCTCGTCGAGGGGATCTTTGTCGCCATCGCCGAAGTGGCCACTGCGGACGTTCGGGTTCTGGGGCTCCAACTCGGTTTCCGAGGCATCCAGGCCGATCGCCACCTCAAGGCGTGACCTTTCCAGCCCGTAGGTGGAAAGGTCAACGCTGTTCAGCAATTCATCCAGCTTGTCCTGATCGGGGTCCTTCACCTTCAGCTTCGGGATCAAGAATTTCAGGAACCAGTGCAGCATTTCCCAGTTCACGTTATTGAACGGGATGATGGCCGCTACCTGGGCGTAAATCTTCACAAACTGCTTGGCCTTGATCTTGAAGTCGATACGTTGCTCGTCGTCGAGGTCGGTCTCGAAGCGAGTCACCACGGCATCGATGATCGGGTGTAATTCTTCAGCCTCGGCACTGGCGAAGAATTTCTCGTTGAAGATCGTCACCTCCGACCAGTCGTAAATGCCGAAGTTATCCAGCACATCCTTGAGGTCGTGCAGCACGTTCACGTCGGTGGGCTCGCTCAGGGTCGTGGCCGTGTAAAACGGGTCGAATGCGGCCTTGATGTCGTCCACCGTGTTGTAGAAGTCGAGCACAAAAGTGTCGGTCTTGCCCAGCTTCCAGTTGCAGCGGTTCAGGCGTGACAGCGCCTGCACCGCGAGCACCCCTTGCAGCTTCTTGTCCACGTACATGGTGTGCAGCATGGGCTGGTCGAAGCCAGTCAGGTACTTGTTGGCGACGACCAGAATCTTGAAGTCGTCCTTCTCGAATTCCTCGGGCAAGTCACGGGCAGGAATGCCGTTGAGTCCGTCCTCGGTGTACTTGATGCCATCGACGGTTTTCTCGCCGGAGAAAGCTACCAGCGCCTTAAGGGGCGCGTTGGCCTCCTGCAGGGCGGTGCGGATGGCGAAGAAGTAGCGGATCGCGCACTCGATGTTGCGAGTGACGACCATCGCTTTCGCCTTACCCTTGAGCTTCTTAGCCTGCCAGACATTGCTCATGAAGTGATCGACCATGATCTTAGCCTTCACCTCGATGGTCCGTGGGCTGGCCTCGACGAAGACCTTGAGCTTCTTCTGCGCCTTGGCCGTGTCGAACAGCGGGTTCTCTTCGACCGATTTCTGGACCTCGTAGTAGCTCTTGTAGGTCGTGTACTTCTCCAGCACGTCGAGGATGAATTTCTCCTCGATGGCCTGCTTCATGGAGTACAGGCGGAAGGGGTAGAACTTCCCGTCCGGACCCTGCCGCCCAAACTTCTCCAGCGTGGCCGGTTTAGGGGTGGCGGTGAAGGCAAAGTAGCTGGCGTTCTTGCTCATCTTGCGGCCTTTCATAGCCGCAAGAATCTTGTCCTGGAGGTCTTCAGGTACTTCCTCGTCTTCCGCCCCCAGCGTCATGTTCAGCTTGTCGGAGGCGCTACCGGATTGCGAAGAATGGGCTTCGTCGATGACGACGGCGAAGTTACGGTCGGTCAGATCATCGATCCCGTCCACGATGAACGGGAATTTCTGCACCGTGGTAATGATGATCTTCTTCCCCAGCTCCAGATGCGCCTTCAGCTCAGCGGCGCTCTCGGCATGGGCAACGATGTTCTTGGTCTCGGAGAAGAGCTTGATGTTGTCCTTGAGCTGTGTATCCAGTATCCGGCGGTCGGTCACGACAACCACGGAATCGAACACGTTGGCGGTGCCTGCCGTGTCGTACAACTCTACCAACTGGTAGGCCAGCCATGTGATCGAGTTTGACTTGCCTGAGCCTGCCGAATGCTGGATCAGGTAGGTCTGACCGACGCCATGCTGTTTAGCGTCAGCCAGGATGCCGCGCACCACGTCCAGTTGGTGATAGCGGGGGAAGAACAGTCCCTTGCGTTCTTTGCCCGTCTTTTTGTCCTTCTCGACGGTGAACTTGGCGAACTGCTCGATGATGTTGGTCAGACTGCGGCGCGGAAGTATGTCTTCCCAGAGGTAGGCCGTTTTGTGGCCTTTCGGGTTGACCGGGTTGCCCTTGCCGAAGTTGAAGCCTTTGTTGAAGGGCAGGAAATTGCTGTCATTTCCGGCCAACTGGGCACACATGTAGGCCTCGTCTGGGTCCACTGCGAAGTGGACCAGACAGTGGCCGAATTCAAACAGCGGCTCACGCGGGTCGCGGTCGGTGCGGTACTGCTTGATGGCGTTGTGGACGTTCTGGCCGGTCCAGGGGTTTTTCAGCTCCAGCGTGGCAATCGCCAAGCCGTTGACAAAGAGCACCATGTCCACCGACTTGAAGCTATCGGACTCACTGTAGTGCACCTGCCGGGTGACGCTGAAGACGTTGGCCGCAAAGTTAGCCGCGACTTCCGGGTTCAGGTCGTTGTAGGGCAGCCGGTACAGCAGATCGAAATGGGCATCGTCGATGTCCAGCCCCTTCTTCAGGACCGCCAATACGCTGTCCTTCTTGATCTTCTTGTTCAGCCGTTCCAGCAGCAGGCGTTGCCAATTCGGGCGATCCTTCAGTTTAGCCAGCTCCTCGGGCTGAGTGGCTTCTAGAAACTGCCAGAAAATTTTGCCGTCCATGGCAAACTCTCTGTCGAAGTCAGCCGGATTGCCAATGCAGTAGCCGTCATTGGCGAGGGCGTTTTCGATGCGCGTTTCGAGCGCTGCTTCGTTGGTTTGGCTGACCATGCTTCTCCCTTAGACCTTTATTTTTCCTGTGACGGCTGAAGCCACAGTGATCGCCTTTAGCTCTCGCAACATGGCGATTTCTGCATCAATCTTTGCCCGGACATCTTCAAAGTCCTTGTTGGTTGTCTCGATAAATCTAACGATCTCTGCCTGCTCATCGAATGGCGGTACAAGCGCAGGAATTGCGTTGAAGTCCTCGGAGTACAGTCGCAGAAAGCCAACCACGATGCCCCGAACACGACGATTGAGCTCGCCCAGGTAGTTCGGGGTTTTGAAAAGTCGCTCGAAGTAGACCGGCTGATTTTCTGGACTCTGTAGCCTGAACACAGAGTAATCTGGGCTCACCAGTCCATCGCACGGTGCAACCGCAAAAACTGCCAGATGTGCCTTCAGCCGGTTCTGAACCAAATCGCCCTTCTCGCATAGTTTGGCACCGTCGTAAGACTCAGACTGAAGAGTTTGAACATCCAACTCTTTTGCCGGAACCAGTCCGTACCGCTGGCTCATCGACAAATGCGTCTCTTCGCCACGTAGTGAACGTGCGTTCTGCTCGCGAAAGATGTATCGGTTCGGGACGACCTGCCAATGTGCCGGGATTGCGCCAATCCACGAAACCCCGCTGTCACGCAGTGGCACATCGGGATTCAGACCGTGCAACACGGCCTGATGAACCCGAATGTTTTTCTGCTTCTGAAGAAGCTCGATCAGCCGCTCTTTCTTCGCAATCGCGGCGTCGATCTCAGTAGTTTTCTGGTCGAGGAAGGCAACGATGCGATCTTGCTCATCTTTGTCAGGGATAGGCAAGGGCAGCTCACGGAATTCGCCGAAGCGGAAATCGGTGGAACGCTCGCGAATCCCCTTCGACAGAGACTGAATGTATCCCGAGTGCGCCATGTAGCGCAGTAGGTAGGCGTAGTAATAGCTATTGACGGGGTGCTCACCGCGAGGCACGCAGGCCGCGTACACCGGCGTAGATTTGCCGTCAGAATCAGAGACCCCGATTGCACCAGCGAAGGCGTCCATCGCATGGATCACCAAGTCACCCTTGCGGATACCCTGATAGCCGTGTTCCTGGAGTGCGTTAGTAAAGCCTTCGATTCGACGGTTGGTGCGCAGCGTCACTTGGCCGTCCCGGAATGCCGTCACCACATCGTCCTCCGGCCTTACGGGGCGCTCCATCCGGTCGAACAGCCACTTGGCGCGTTCAACGCCCCAATGGCTCGGGATCTTTTTAACCCACTGAATGCCGCTTGGTTTGTAGCTGTCGTAGCGCTGCATCACGCTACCTCCTTCAAGCGATCAGCCGACCACAGCAGTTCGGCAATGCCCTTGTAGAGGCTGAATCGTTCGTCAAAGTTGGGTTTCTTGAACTCGGTGAATGCCTTGAATGGCAAGCCGGTTTCCGCTTTCAGCTTGAGGAAACCGGGGTTGTGGACGTAGCACATGGGATGTAGCGAACGGGCCAGCAGATTTTCGCTCTGGTAGTGCTCCAGCTTGTCGCTGTAGGGCTTGTCATTCAGGCTGGCGTTTATCTTCTTCGGCAGCAGCACAAGCCCGCCCACCCTGTTGCGGTGCGTAGAAAACTCCTGTGCATGGGCGAACTCATCGGTGTGGCGCTCGAAATGGTTGGCCCACAGGTGTTCGATCTCGTAAGCGTTCTTACCGGAACGAACGATGTATTCCAGATACCGTCCTGGCTGTCCGCTTTTCTCCTCCAGCCAGTGCGTTAAGCGGGCCAACTGGCGATGCAAGCTCTTGGCGTTCCAGTTGTTCAGATAGGGCTGATCGTCGAGTGGCAGTTCGGTCTGGTCGTTGGTCAGTCGGGTGATCAGCTTGTCGCGCAGCGCATCCAGCGACAAGTTGCGTAGTTCCTTGGTCAGCAGGAAGGTCGCGTATTGCAGCGTGGAATAGTCGATCGACTTGAAATTCCAAAGGCGGCGATTCAGCCAGCAGTCAAGGTAATCCGCCGTCAGGTTGAGCTTGGCTTTGACTGTATCTTCATCGTCGCTCGGCACCAACGGGGCCAGCAGCACCTGAAATTGCTGGGTGAATCCGTGGTCCGCGTTGAACCGGACCGACTCCAGCCCCGGCTTCAAGGCTTCGGAGGCATCGAGCAGTTCCAGATAGACACGCGCAAAGAAGCGCAGGTCTTGGCGCACCCAGCGGTTGAAATCGTCACTGATGTTTAGCCCAATCAGATCGTCCTTGGCACGGACCCAACGGTGATACTCGGTGCCGATCAGATCGAAGTCTTCCGGCTTCGCGCCCTTCTTCCGCTCGCGGATGTCTTGCGCGTACTTCGCACGCAACCACGCCTTGAAGAAATCAGCTTCGCTCTCCTTGGTGTCGCGCTCGCTGTCACGCTTGGCGAAGGTCAGCAGCCATTGCTTGATTTCCTTGTTGGCCTCGGCCCGCTTAGCGGTGTCGGTGATGCTCGCCAGCAAGTAACCCTTGAGCATGTCTGTGTTGGAGAGCGACAGCCCACGGTCATTCATGGTCTCGAAGATCGTGTAGGCGTCGGCGTCCGCGTAGGCAGTGATTTCGACCAGTTGGGTCTTGTTGCGCAGCCAATCCACGAAGTACGGTAGCGCCTTGTCGTCTGCGATTTCGGCCGGAAAGGCTTCCACGATGTCGTTGTAGCGCCCGATCAGGTTTTGGATCGACTCGACCTGATCCACAGCGTCGTAGGGCGTGCCATCGAACAGCGCATTCATGCACTCGTTGCGCTCGGGGATGTCGAGGTTGAAAGACTTCTCCCCGTACTCCTCGGAGAAGACCATCTTCTCGACTGAGACAGCATCGGTCCGGTCTTTCTGGATGTTGTGCAGGTAGATCAGCAGCAGCGTGAGGCTGGTCAGCCGTTGCTGACCATCCACGATCTGCTTTTTCTCATCCGGCTGGCTGATGACGATGGAGCCCAGGAAGTAGTGCCCGTAAGAGGCTACGTCCTTGCGCTCGTGCTGCGATTGGTACTCTTCCAGGAACGCCGTGGTGAGATCGGAAACAAGTTCAACGATCTGCTTGGTCTGCCACTTGTATTCGCGCTGGTAGTAGTCGATGCCATATTTGGTGTCGCTCAGCAGTTCGCGCACGCTGCGCGTCTTGGCCTGAATTTCCTTCATTGCTTAGCCCCCGACACAAAGCTCACCAGCTGCTTGAGCAGGCCATCCGTTTCAGCCTCCAGCGCCAAGATTTCCGCTGTGACCTCTTCTAGGCTGCGCAATGGCTTGTGCTGGTAAAAATACTTGTTGAAGCTGATCTCGTAGCCAATCACGGTCTTGTCGATGGCGATCCAAGCTTCGTCCACATGCGGGCGCACTTCGCGGATGAAGTAGTCGTGGATCACGCTGGAAGCGGACAGACTGGTGTCGAGCGCCAGTGGCACGTTTTCAGTGTCGCGCAGCTCGCTGTCAGGTTCGTACTCGATATACTCGCCAGTTGTTGTCGCCATGTAGCCATAGTCGCCCAGCTTGTCGTTGGTCGTCCGCAGTTGGATCAGTAGATCGCCCCGCTTGGCGGCGTTGAGCTTGTGGACCTTCTTGATGACCTTCTCGGCCCGTTCGTCACGCCAGCCGACCGCGTTGAGGATTTGCTTGCGGGCAGATGCTGCCAGCTTCAGGCCCAGCACCTTGAGTGCATCATCGATGATGCCTTCAAAGCGGTTGAAGTCGAGAAACTCGTCAGCGCCGATCTTCTCTGCCAGTTGCTGCGCAGCCTGCATAATGACCTGCTGCTCGCGCCATATGGCCTCGGACAGCAATTCTTTGCGGTTCTTGGGCGAAAGGGCGATTTCTTCGCGTTCAAGGTGGGTTTCGATGGCCTCGGTATGCGACTTCAGGTCGGTATAAACCTCGTCGCCGTACTTTCCGTACACCCATTCCATGATGTCCTGCATGCCCGGTGTGAAGCGCAGCGTCGCAATGCGCTCGGGGCTGAATTGCGCAGCGAGTCGCAGGGGGCGTTCTACCGTGACCTTGTAGTAGCCGAAATCGCGATTGTTGAAGACCTTGGAAATGCCGTCATTCGGCATTTCCACGTACAGTTGGGTGATCTGGTGGATGTGGTCGTCGGTGAACTCGCAGTTCTTCTCGCCCAGGTTCTTGCGCAGCTTCTGGTAAAGGTTACTGGCGTCAATCAGTTGCACCTTACCCTTGCGTTTCTCCGCCTTGTTGTTGGACAGGACCCAGACGTAAGTAGTGATGCCTGTGTTGTAGAACAAATTGTTCGGCAGTTGGATGACGGCTTCGAGGTAATCGCTCTCGATGATGTGGCGGCGGATGTTGCTCTCCCCACTGCCAGCATCCCCGGTGAACAGAGCTGAACCGTTGTGGACGGAAGCGATGCGCGATCCCATCGGGCTATCGCTGCGTCGTTTCATCTTGTTGACCATCTCCATCATAAACAGGAGCTGACCATCAGAGGAGCGCGGGATCGCCGCGTAGAAGTCGCACTCTTGTCCGATGTAATCGGATAGGTTGACCTGGAAGCGATGGTCAATCACGTCCTTGCCATCGACAATGCTTTTCTGGTCGGCCTTCCAGCTCTTGCCGTAGGGCGGGTTCGTGAGCATGAAGTCGAAGCGTGTACCCGAGAAATCGTCGGTCGCCAGCGTGGAGCCGAACTTGATGTTCTCCGGGTCGTTGCCCTTGATCATCATGTCGGACTTGCAGATGGCGTAGGTCTCCGGGTTCACTTCCTTGCCGTAGAGGAACACGCCTACCTTGGCCTTGATCTCGCCTTCCGGGTCGGCGATGAAGTCCTGCGATTCGGTCAGCATGCCGCCGCTGCCGCAGGCCGGATCGTAGATGGTGAGCGGGTTGGGCAGCAGGTCCTTGACTGGAATGAAGACCAGATTGGTCATGAGCTTGATCACTTCACGGGGCGTGAAGTGCTCTCCAGCCTCTTCGTTATTCTCTTCGTTGAACTTGCGGATCAGTTCCTCGAAGACATAGCCCATGCCCAGGTTGGACAGCCCTGGCTGGTTGCGCCCATCCGGGCCTTTGCGGTCGTTTGGGCTGAGGTTGATCTCGTCAGAAACGAACTTCTCAATCACGTCGTGCAGCACGTCCGACTGCACCATCTTCCGGATCTGGTTGCGCAGGTCGAACTTCTCGACAATCTCTTTCACGTTGTCGGAAAAGCCATCGAGGTAGTTCTTCAGGTTGGCTTCCAGCTGGGACGGATTGCCCAGCAGTGACTTCAAGGTGAACCGAGAGGTGTTGTAGAACACGTAACCCGATGCCTCTCGCAGGCCATGCGGATCAAGGTCGGCCATTTCCGCATCTTCACGCTGGAAACGGACTTCTTCCAGCACCGCCTCCTTGCTGGGCTCCAGTAGGCAATCCAAGCGACGTAGGACGAACATCGGCAGAATGACATCGCGGTACTTGCCACGCACGAAAACATCTCTGAGGCAATCGTCAGCGATTGACCAAATGAAACTTACAATCTTGTTGTGTACTGAGTGATCCATTCTTTTCAGTTCTTATCTGGGCAGCAGCCCGCGTCGATTTCGGAACCCCTTCGACTGCGGGCGTCCGTTTCATTTTTTCTTCCGCTTTTCCGGCTCGGTGTCGGACTTCAGGCCATCCTCTTGCGCATAGCCCAACCGATCAAATGTAGTAGCGGAATGGCAATGGCGGCAATTCGCTCTTTCTAGGTGCCGCCGTGAGTATTTCCCCGACTGAGTTGGCAAAGCGCAGCGTTACCGGAATCCCATCGCCATAGATGCACCCGTTGTAGTTCAGCTTGGTAAGCGCCAAGACATCTGCCATGACCTGCTTGATGTCGGCCACGCCCTTGCTGATTTCGATCGACAAGGGGTTTGGCACCTCGCGCCCGGCGTAGGTCTGCAATCGCGGCACGAACCCCTTGGTCCACAGGAATGCCTTCCACGGTGACTTCACCCAGCCAAGCCCGCGCGGGACGTTCATGGTGCCGTGCCGGTACAGCTTCATGCCGGAGTCCTCGCGGATGCGCACGCACACGACATTGGTCTCTTCGGGTACCGTCTCCTTGAAGCCAGCCCACTCCTCGTCAGAGAAGCGAGTCTTGCCGTGGATGAATAGTTCCTTGGGCGCGTCGCCGCCGTGGCTCTTGCGATAAGCCTCTACCACCAGCGACATGAGGGCTTTCGCCTTCTCCTTGGGGAGATGGAATTCATGGTCGGTCGACGTGATCCAAGGACCGACTGCTCCGCGGAACACCACGCCGTCGCCCGAATCGAGGAACATCTGTGCGCCACAGCAGGCGTTGCCAGGCTCAGCCGACGACAAATCTTTCTTGAACACGATACCGACGTAACACACACCTGGCCGTGACGCGCCAAGCTGCCAAGGCTTGCCACCAGCTTTGAAGTAGCAAGTTGTCGCTAAATTCCACGCCAGCGTCGCCGGGTCTTGCAGCCCGCGCAGCGGCATCCCGTTCTCCTTACGGAACTCGTCGGGAGTTAGGGTCGTTTCGCGGACAACCTGGATGGCCGCCTTGTGTTCCAACAGACGGGCCTTGAGCTGGTTGTGGAAGTCCAACTCATAGAGGTAAATCTCAGCCGATCTGTTGTCGTCGTCGAAGAGGCCTGGTTCTCGAAGAAGGCGGGTGGCCGCAGCCTTGTTCATCAGAATGGCCGAGCTTTCGCGCTCGGATTTCTCGACGATAGACTGCGGACGGCAGTATTTGTGGACATCCTCTGGCACTACTGCCATCCACAGATCAACCGGCGACTCACTGCTCTCGCGCAAGTGATCGGCGATCGCGTCGGAATACAACGACACCGCCTTGTGGATAGCTTGGTGGCGGTCTGAAATGCGAATTGCCTTGGCGAGTTCCTCTTCGTCGATTTCCAACCAGACCTCCGGCTTTGACGGCCACTCGACGCCAAACAAGGCTTGGAAGCCTGGAAATAAGGTGTGGTTGGGGTCGTCCGGTCGCGCCGGAGCGATCGGCTTGGACATCTTGTCCACGCACTTCGAATAGCGGGCTAGGCCGCCAGCGGTAGAAACAACGCCAATACGCAGTTTCCCGGCGCCTTTGCCACCGTCCATCGGGCCATACAAAAGCAGACCGTCCTTGGGATGCGCCATCTGCTGCCCATAGCCGAACAAAAGCTCGGGCTCCGCGATTTCCATTAGGGTGGGGTCAAAACTCATCGGGTGGCCTCGTCTTCTTCGACCTCATCGAGATCGTCCAGATCCTCGTCGGGTTCCTCCACCGCGTCGATATCGATCGAGGGCGTCAAATCGGACAAGCCAGCAGGGGCGGTGAAGACGATCGGTGTCGCACCGATTACGATATGGCGATCTGAGCCGACAGGAAGGCGGATTGCCGATTGGTCGTCTGCCACCAGAGTAAGGAATGCCCGAAGAAAACCGCGCCAGCGGTCGTTCCACCAGCTCCGGCAAAAACTCATGCGTAAGCGATGGGCCTTCGCGGGAGCGTCCATAGGCTTGCCTTGTTCGTCGGTGAAGACGATGGTCGAGCGGAGCTCGATGCGCCAAGGATCATCAAACGCCGGAACCATGCCAACGGCATAAGACCAATTAGCCTTGCGCTTCTCACTTCGCCCATGCAACGCCTTCTTACGAGTGCGCCCATCGACATCAACGAAGGCAATCCGCTCGCCCTTGGTCAATTCAGGCGTGACATAGAAAACCTTACGTCCACCGGACTGCTCGTGTATGCCCAAACCCTTAGCTTCCATCGCCAGTTCCCACGCCTGGCGGACCAGATTGGCGACACGCTTGCGCGCTTCCGATTTAGAGACCGGCTTGTCGCCAAGGGCAGAACCTTCCTCAATGAACGTTTTCGTGTCAATGGCCCCAGCCGTTTTGAGCATGGCGGACTTGGCCATCAACGTCACAAGGTCGGCTCCTTTGGCGAAGCCAACAATCCGGTCTTCGTGCTCAAACCACGGCAGCACCACGTTCTCCTGCGTAAGCTTGATCTTGCGCTCGCTTCCCAAGAAACGGGCCGTCTCAAGCGAGGGCGGCAGCGATAGCACGGGGAGCCAGGTAGAGTCGAGCTTCTCAGGATGCTCGGTCCGAAGAATCGCCCCCTCCTTCATTTCGGCCAACCAATGGCGCGCCAAGGCAGGATCGGGCGTGGAGACTTTGGGGACCTTTACTTCCTCCAACGTATCCAACAGCGACGCCAAGCCCTTGTGCCAGCCATTGGCGAAGTCGATGGCATTCTTTCGGTGGATTGTGATCGGGAAAAGTTGGAAGTCGAAGTGATCAATGCGCAGCGGGATGACAAACCCCGGTAGCGATTTTTCGATCGTGGCAGCCACGGCCCATTCGTCCTTCACGCCCGACTTACCTACCGCGACGGTCGACACGACCGCGAGGAACCTGAACGAGTCGTTCCGGATCGCGCTCTCAATCTTCTCCCAGAAGATATCGCCGCCTTTCAGGCGCGCCAAGCCATGCCAGACCTTGTAGCCGACAAGTTCGAGCTTCGAGCCGAGCCAGCGTGTGAAGGCATTGTCTTCAGGGGTTGCATGGCTGATGAAGATTGTGTCTTTCATACAAGGGCACCTTTCGCGAACGACACAGCAGCAGCGCCTGGCGCCAGAGCCGCGCTCTCAACACCGTAAAGCGTCGGAGTGTTACGAAGCCACAGATGGTGCGACGACGGATCCATGCGATGGTCCGGGCTCGAATCGATGGACCAACGCCGCAGCACGTAACCCGCAAGGGCCGCACGCGTCTTGATACGTAACACACCGTCGCTCATCGCGTAGTCGGCTTCAATCGCCTTGGGCCACCGAGCGTCTGGATGCGGCACCAGCTCCATATCGACGATCCGCGCCCATTGCTCATCGGCCCCCAGAAGCTCATGCTCATCCGTTGTGTCATCCAGCTCTTGCGCCCTAGTGATGCGAGTTAGCACGAAATCGGAAAACCGCTGGCGCTCGCGGTCAAACGCGCGGACATGCCAGCGCAAACCGTTGTCAGCTAATGCGACCGGCACGATATCGCGGCGCTTCGCGCCGGACGCCAGGGACAGGTAGTTAATTCGGACCGGACGCCTGGCGCACAGAGACCGCGTGATAGTCGCAAGAATCCCCATGTCTGGTTGTATGAGCTGCCCCGGCCCTTCGCATGGTGCGGCTTGTCTTAGACCCAGCTCAAGTCCATCTCCGAAGCCGTTCAGCAGCCAAGCCAGCACTCGTTCTGAGCGAAATTCATACACCGGCTTGAATCGGTCAGTTGGCCGGTAACAGCGGGTCACGGCATCGTAAGCGAGATTGTCAGGGGCAATCTCTCGGTAATAGCTCAGATCCCTCGAAGCGGCAGCGGGTTTGACGCCAAACCGCGACTCGATATCGCTTCGTCGGAGCTCTCCGGTGAAATAGGCGCGCAGTTCTAGAAATGCCAGTCGCTCGCGCTGCGCCTGCGATACCCCTGATGCTTCGGTCATGGTCCCTCTCAATTTGGGCTCGACGCCCATACGCAAAGGACGTTCTGCGCTGATTTTGAGACAGAATACCATGATTATCATTTTGATACGGTATCCATTATCGCAAACGAACGCGAGACCGCGTCATTCGTCGTGCGGGGCTTGACCACGCACAGCGCTGCATCTGACCACATTCAAACAAATCTGAGACATACATCACTCCCGCGAGCACAGCAACAGCCTGCCGCTCCGCCCGCGCGATCCCGTGCCGGCGAACTTCCCCGGGAGCCGTGATGCCTACCTACCCTTCCCCTTTTGAATTTCTGATCGTCTTCGCCGTTCTCTTCAGTGCTGGCGTGCTCACGTCGGTTGGTCTACGTCAGTACGCCGACAAGATCCGCCGGGAAACCGCCCATGCGTGATCTGCGCCACTGTTCCGATCCTCACGAGCCGTATGACCCTGGCGATATGTGCCCGCACGGACATGACGAGGACCAGCCGTTCGAGCAAGGCTTCATCCCGCCGCACGCACGACCTGACCACACCCGGACCAGCGCGCAGCCGGGCTCCGTCACATCGTGCCCGAAGTGCCAGTCCGGCCGCGTCGATGCCCGCCATCGCGCCCGAAAGACTGGCGGAGCCGTTGGCGCAGTTGCCGGCACGGTCAGCGGTGTCGCATTCGCCCTGTCCGGTGCGGAAACCGGCGCGGTAATCGGCATGCTCGCCGGGCCTGCCGGTGCCGTGTGCGGAGCCATGGCGGGCGCCGTGATCGCCGGTCTCATCTGCGGCACTGCAGGCTGTGCAACCGGATCTGTCTTCGGTGAATTACTTGACGACAAGGTCCTGGACGACTTCCGTTGCCACTCCTGCGGGCACACATTCAGCCGCCCCCAAGCACCTGCCTGATCCGTAGATTTTTCCTTGCCGCAGTACCCATTTCACTTTTCGCTCATGTCTGCCCGGTCACGCACCGGGTTTTATGCCGGATACATTCAAGGAGCTTTTCGTGCATCTCGTTCAATCAATGGCCTACGTCGGCCAGCAGCCGTGGCATGGTCTCGGCAATCCACTCTCCCCCAAACAGCCCATTGAAGTATGGGCGAAGCAGGCTGGCATGGACTGGGCGATCGAAGCTGCCGATGTTCGCTTCGTGTCAGGCAATGCCGGAACCAATCTCGGATCGATCCATGTGTTCCCCGAGCAGAAGGTTCTTTACCGCTCGGACACGAAAGCGCCGCTGTCGGTCGTGTCGTCACGATACCAGGTCGTACAGCCGATGGACATTCTGAACTTTTACCGTGACCTCACAGAAGCGGGTGGTTTCGAACTGGAAACCGCTGGCGTCCTTAAATCCGGCAAAAAGCTCTGGGCGCTCGCCCGCACCGGCCAGTCCGTCACCCTCAAGGGCAAGGACACGGTCAACGGTTATCTGCTGCTCGCCACCGCCTGCGACGGTACGCTTGCGACTACAGCACAGTTCACATCTATCCGTGTCGTGTGCAACAACACACTCTCTATCGCTCTCGGCGATTCTGCTGGCGCAATCAAGGTGCCGCACCGCTCTCTCTTCGATGCGCAAGCCGTCAAGCGACAACTTGGCATTTGCGTATCGAGCTGGGACTCGTTCATGGTCCGCATGAAGGCGCTCTCCGAACGCAAGGTTAGCGATGCGGTGGCGGAGAAGTTCCTGCGGCGGGTGCTCACATACTCCCCGACCAGCACACCAGACCGTGACGCGATTGCCGTCAGCGAGCGTGCCATCAAGGCGGTCAGCCAGCTCTACACCGGAGGCGGCAGGGGCGCGGACCTGGCCTCCGCATCGGGAACAGCATTCGGACTATTGAACGCGGTCACTGAATTCACGGACCATCATCGCCGCGCACGCAGCGAGGATCACCGGCGAGACGCTGCATGGTTCGGTGCGGGGGCGGCGATGAAACAACGCGCGTGGGACGAAGCGATGAAGCTCATCGCCTGACCATGTTCCCAACGTCATAAAGCCCGGCCGGGATGGTCCCCGCCGGGCCTCTTTATTTTCGGAGGTAGCAATCAATGTCTCATGCTCAGCCGACTAGTCGCTCCCGGCATCGGCCCGCGCTACGGCTTGTTGAAACGAAATCCCTCTCGCGTGACGACTGGCTTACGGTGAGAAAAAACGGAATAGGTGGCTCCGATGCGGCCGCTGCGGTAGGCCTGAACCCGTACATGAGTCCGCTGGAACTGTGGCTGATCAAAACGGAAAGGGATGTGAACCTGCCTCGCCCAGATCCGGACGATACGGCATCGCCCACGTATTGGGGAACGCTGCTCGAACCGATCGTTGCCGCGTCGTACACGAAGCAAACGGGAAACCGCGTGCGGAAAATTAACGCCGTTCTGCAACACCCAACCATTCCGTGGATGTTGGCCAACGTCGATCGGGAAATCATTGGCAATCGCGACATACAGATTCTTGAGTGCAAAACCGCTGGAGAGCACGGCGCGCGGCTCTGGCACGACGGTGTGCCGGAGTATGTGCAGTTGCAGGTACAGCATCAACTTGCTGTCACGGGCAAATCCGCTGCTGATGTGGCCGTGCTGATCTGCGGCCAGAAGCTCGAAGTGCATCGAATCGTTCGCGACGATGCCCTGATCGCGCGTCTGATCGAGCTCGAAGCCGCGTTCTGGCGATTCGTCAAGACCGATACGCCACCACCGGCAGACGGCTCCGATTCAGCGGACCGGGCACTCCGACATTTGTATCCGGGTGCGGGCGGAACGGTCGATTTCACCGATGACCGCCGTCTGTCATCGGTCTTTGCGGATCTCGTCGCCGTGCGCGCCGACATCGAGGTTCGCCAGCAGATCGAAGCTCAACTCCGGCAAAGCATAGTGCAAAGCATGGGCGAAGCCGACCGGGCGCAGTTCGAAACGGGTTCCATTTCCTACAGACGCAGCAAGGACGGCACCGGTTTTGATCTCAAACGGCTGCTCACCGATCACCCGGAACTGGCCACGAAGTACGCGATCACAAAGCCCGGCTCGCGGCGCTTTCTCGTGACCCCCTGAATCTCCGCTTTACTGCATCCCCTCCACATCTCACTGTTATTTATAGAGGATTCCTGTGCTAAAAGGATTTGCCATCACGCCGCCCGTCATCGGGCGAATTTCCATTGGTCGTGTTGTCGAAAAAAACGGCAAACGACTGCCCGAGAAAGACGACCAGTTCACCATTACCACCCAGATCCAGCAACGTGGGGAGTGGGTGCTGCATCCGCTGGATTCGGAGCTTCGCAAACTCCAGCCCGGCAAGCTGCGCGCGATTCCCGTGCGGTTTCTCTTCGCTGACCCGGATCTGAACCTGCGAGCCGACTACTCGTGCTTCGACCGCGAGAACGGACGGCCCGTGTGCGTCGGCAATGGCATCACCTGCCGTCGTGCGGGGGATAGCGGCATCGAGGAATTGCCCTGTCCGTCACCGGATGGATGTGCGTTCGGCCAGGGCGGAGCCTGCAAGCCCTACGGTCGCCTGAACGTGCTGATCGGCGACGAGGACGAAATGGGCTCGTTCATCTTCAGAACGACGAGCTTTAACAGTATCCGCGCGCTCGCCGCCCGCCTTCACTACTTTGCCGCCGTGTCGGGAAATCTGCTCGCCTGCCTGCCGCTCGAACTGAAGCTGCGCGGCAAGTCCACCACTCAGAGTTACCGATCGGCCATCTACTACGTCGATCTCGGCGTAAGGACGGGCAGCACACTCGAAGCGGCAATCACTTCAGCGCGCGAGCTGGATGAACGCCGCAAGGCTGCTGGCTTCGACCAGACGGCGCTCGATGTGGCGGCCCGCAGGGGGTTCGGCAATGGCGCGTTCGAGGAAAGCGCCGAAGACGTGTCGGCGGTTGCCGAAGAGTTCTACCCGGGCGAGTCCGGCGACAGCGGTCAAGGCGATGGTCACGCCAAAGCTGAAGTGCCGCCCGCGTCCAGCCTCCGGGGCAAGCTCGAACAGCGCGCCGCATTGCTGGGAGGCAACGCTGCATGATCCGTATCCGTCCTGCACCGCTTCTGGCGGTGACTCTGGCTACGGCGGCAACGGGCACGGCGGTCAGCATGTCCATACTCGCAGGCTGGCAGCGCGGCGGCACGCTCCCCGAGCGAATTGTGTGGATTGCGATCGGCGTCGTGCTCGTCGTCAGTGCGCATCTGCTGCCCGCACTCGTGCGTGGTGCATCGATCACGATCCAGCTTGTGGGGGGCGTGTTATGGGGAACCTGTATGGTCACCGCCTGCTATGGCCACGGGTACTTTTTCGTCCTCGCACAGCAGCACGCGGGTGAGGCCCGTGCATCCATCGTGGCGAACCGTGCCGCCGCTCCTGCGCAACCACTCGCACCCGTCATGGAGGAACGGGCAACAGTCACGCATGAACTCGCGCTCGCGAAAGCACAGCACTGTTCGCGCAACTGCGGCTGGCTCGATATGCGCCGCACCACGCTCGCCGCCAGACTCGACACACTGGACGCCGAAGCTGACGACATCCGGCGACAGGACGCGGAGCGCGACCGGACGATTTCGCAGCGTGACGCGCTACTCGCCGATCCCGTCACGGCACGACTCGCTGCGTTACTCGGCGTCGACACGACCCGCGTCGAATTGCTGTCGGGACTCGGATTCGCCGCCGTACTCGAAAGCGTCGCCTGTCTATCGTGGGCACTCGCACTTCGGCCCCCGTCGCTGGTTCTGGCTCCCGTCGCGACTCCTGCAATTCCCACTGCGCTCGCGACGACCCAGGACGCGACGGCCGCAACTGCTACGACGCCCCACGCCGTAACAGGCGTCATGCCCGGTCGCGTAGAAACCGCCGTGAGTCGCAAAGCCCGAACCGGAGGCTCCGTCCCCTCGGCGGACACAGTACGGCCCAACGATGACGTAACCCGGCTCGCCCAGGCCATCGCAGCCGGTCACGTACAGCCCACCGTCGCAGGTATCCGCAGCCATCTCCGTTGTTCGCAGGCGAAAGCCACCGCCCTGCGCCGTCAGCTCGCCGCCGACTCCCTGGCGGCATAAGCGCCGGGACCACCTCCCGGCATTCGCGCTTTTCTCACGTCGATATGCGCCCATCCGGCCTGTCCGGAGGACCGCGCATGCCCCTTTGGAGATTCCATGAATGATCCCGTTATCCCCCCGCTGCCGACGCCGCGCCTTCAACTCGGCCTGCTCGTCGCCACACCCGGTGCCTTGTGTGTTCTCCAGGCTGCCGATATTTCCGTGTTCCAGTTACTCAACCGGCACGCCCGCCGTGACTGGGGCGACGTATGTGAATCCGACCGGCAACAGAACGATCTCGCCGCTGCAAACGGAGCGCGCGTGCTTTCCTGCTACGCGCTTCCTGCCGGGCAGCGCATCTGGATCATCACCGAGGCCGACCGGTCCACGACAACTGTCCTGTTGCCCGAGGAGTATTGACGGGAAGTATCAACGTGGCAGCGACGGCATCGGCTGTTCGAACAGCCGGTCGATGAATCCATGCGGGTCGGCATCGAGCGCACGCAGGAAATCGAGCAGTTCGATCACGTCCAGCCGCCGGTTTCCGCTTTCCACCTTCGACACAAACCCCTGCGGCCGGTCGAGCCGGTCGGCCACGTCCTGCTGGAGCAGCCCGCGCTCCTTGCGCAGTTCGGTCAGAAGCACGGCAATGCGCTGGTAGCGGGGATCGTGAAGGGGATGGGACATGCCTCAAATTCTGAATTCACATGCGGTATATACCGCATCCGTATACGCTATATTTCAGGAGATTTAGATGTGGATAACTCTCTGGTTCGCGAGCGTAGTCGCAACCGCATCGGGTATCGCGCTGGACATGCGATGCCTGAAGGTCAACCGCGTCGGACTCTCGCGCACCGGCTGGGCGCTGGCCTGTGCACTGGGCGGGCTACCCACAGTCGCCTTCTATCTGCGTCAACGAAGGGCGGTCTGGCGCTCGCTCATCGACGCGGTATGGCAGGTCGCAGGCGATAGCTCGCAACCGGCACATCTGAGGCGGCAGCGGCTGCTTGCGCTACGCAATGCGGGGGTCATCGGTCAGGCGGTATATCGCACCTGCCAGGCGCAACTGGACGCAGCCGGACGCACGGCGCCCCCGCAGCGGTGACGGCCTTGCGTCCCGTCGCCGCCCCCAGGGCTCACATACACATTGAATCGCAGGCATCACAGAAGACCGACGAGGCGATTGCATTCAACAACCTTTCACCACGCAATTCCAACCTGTTCAACCACCATCGGGGATTCTCATGCAGGAAAACGCAACAAAAGTTCAGGTCGCCGCGCAGACGGTTTTTCCGCTGTTCGTCGTCATCGGCATCATCGGCTTCGGCATCTGGCCGGTCATGTATCTCTCGATGCGCGAAAAGTCCATTAACAAGGCTCTCGGTGCCGAACTGATTCCGCACTGGCTCACCGTGACCCAGATCGCCCTGCTTTGCACAACGCTCGGTCTGCACTTTCTCGGCACAGCAGCGGGCTCCGATGACATCACGGCCCTCTCCACAATCACCGGCCTTGCCATGAGCGCGATGTGGATCGTGTTCGCCTTCAGGGCCAAACAGGTGCTGGAAGACGTCATCGCCCTCCAGTGGAAGCTGCCGCACTACCGGCTCAACAGCGCATGGACCTTCTTCTTCAACCTGTTCTACATCGTCTATTGCCTGAACGACCTGCCGCATGCCGTGCAGCGCGCCCAGGCCGCTGATCAGGGCGTCCGGGCCTGAGCGCACCGCATCAATCCGGCCCAAGCGGTTCGCCGGCGGGACCATTACCGCCCGCTGGCGTACCGGCCCGGCCGTGACCGCCCGGCAGCGGCACCGACAGCCTTCAATGCTTTCCCTGCGGCAACAACAAAACCCGGCAAGCAAATGGAACTCACCGTGATACCTACACGAGGAAACAGGAAGTGAAAACGAAATTCAGTTCAGGACTGAGCAGATTCACGCTCTACGCATCCTTCAGCGCGCTCACCCTGCTTGCCGCATGCGGCAATGATGGGCCACCGACCAGCGACATCAAGACGCGATTCGAGGCAAACCTCTCGGGGTGCGATTACGTCCACCTGAGCGACTTCAACCGGGAGGGCGATGAAACAAAGCAATGGGTACAGAAAGGTACGGACCTTAATGGTGCGGACGTTCAGCGCAACTGGAGGCAGGATCGCATCAAGGTCAGCTACAAGATCTCGCTCGACGACGTTCCTGAAGTAAAAACGGCTGTTGCCAACTACTTTGACCTCGCGAACAAGGTAAAGGCACTTCGTGCAGACGCCGATGCAAAGCAGAGAATCATTTCGGATGGTGAACTGGCTGCGGGCTACCACCCGGATGGAACGTCAGCAGCAAACGACTATCTTGCCGCGCATCCTGATGAGGTCGCTGCTGCACAGGCTGCCGATCAGGCAGCGCAGCAGGCCGCTGATGATGCCAGCAAACTCGGTGCCGCCCCGTGGCAGATTGCAGCAAACACGCTTCGTCAGGTTTGCCCGAATCTCAAAAGCGTGAACAACATCGCGAACATGTTCTGGACTCCACGAACCGATCCGGCGACTTACGGAACAGCCGTTTCGCGAAAATTCACCGAAAGCATCCTTGCCTCAAAGATAGACGGAGGCGACTGGATGTATTGAACGCGCCCGATGATCGGAAAGAGATTGGGAATCAACTCCTTGAGTTGGTTCCCCCCACTGCACTACTCAGCCACAAGGACCATAAACATGAAAAAAACGATCCTTCACGGGGATTGCTCAGCTTGCGCTGGGCGCTTCACGAGCATTTTCTCTTGCTGCATGCGGCGGTGGCGGTAGCTCCAGCGCATCAACGTCGAACCAACCGGTGACGGCCGCAGCGACGTCGATGACCGGCACCATCGCCATCGGTAACCGCTGACTGGTGCGACCATCACCGTGACTGATGCGAACGGCAAAACAGCTTCGGCTACGTCGGGTGCCAACGGTACCTACAGCGTTTCCCTGGCCGGACTGAGCGCACCGCTCCTGATCACCGCGACCGATCCGTCTGGCGTATCAGGCACGCTGTATTCGGTCGTAGCCAGCGCCAACACGGCCGATGGAGCGCCGGTGACGGCGAACGTGACGCCGCTGACAACGGCGGTTTCCGCGCTCAAGACTGCATAGGGTATCCGCCCCATATCGTTCTTCTGCGTCGTGTTGGTTGAACATTCCGGGTATCCGTATTTCGCGGTTGATGCCATCGAGTCTTGCTGCATCGCAGCAGGCACCATTGGCTGCGTTGCTCGGCTGGCGCATTTCGACCCACTCCGGTCAGACAACTTTCTCCAAACCGGTCAGTCAGCCAAATCCAGATTTTGCAAACTGGAATGCCACTAAGCGGCCGTTGTCGACCTCACCCAATCGGCCAACATGAGTCGGTCACGGGAAGCGCGGCCGAGACATTCAGGTGTCAGCGGCACGCTCCAAAGCGGCCATCTATCCAATCTCTCAAGATTGATGCTCGATTGCCGTAGAGACAAGTATCGCCGCCCCATGCAGTACACCAAGCCCATGACCCGCCCACCCCGTCAACCCGATCTGATCGTGAATTTCTCCTTGACCGCATGTAGCGCAGACGGCTCATCGAAGGAGGTTCTGTCTGGCTACAGGCCGATCTATAAAGTGCGTGCGGACTATTGGTCATCTGCACACCACGAGTTCGTGGATGCAACTGGCGTATGCACAGGGCATCAGTGTAAGGCTGAAGTTTGGCTGCTATCGCCTGAGGCGTACCCGAAGACGTTTTGGATCGGCCGACGTGTTGAGGTGGCAGAGGGCTCAAGAAGCATTGGCGCTGCGGACGTGTTGGAAATACTCAATCCGCTGCTCGAATTGCGCACAGATAGGTGAGTCAGTGAGCACCAGAACATGGACTCAGCTTGCTGTCGTTGCCGCGGTTATCTTTGTCATCGTGAGCTTCATTAGGTCTTGCAACTCAGCGCCAGCACAGGACCAGTTATTCGGCACACTGTCGATGTTGCGCGCCGATATGGACCAAATCGTGCACACGGGCGGCAGGGTTATCAGCTACGACAACAACAGCAAGACAACGTTTTCAAGGGTGTATTTGCTTCTGACGGCAGATGCAGGCGGCCGGGCACGAGAACTGTCGGCAAAGTACCAGGATTCCCTGTTATCTCGGGGATGGACGCCTGCCGGTAGTTCGATAGATGGCCTGCGTTTTTGTAAGCAAGGTGCAACGGCATCAGTGCGCGCTTCTCAAGATGAGCAACGAATTGCCGTCGGAATGGTCTTTGATGCCGCGAGCATCTCCACTTGCCGGAGGCATGCGGTGAACTGATACGACTGCGAGACAGCCCGCGAAATGCCTCGACTTCGCAATTTGGCGAGATCTGCCAGCGCAGAGTGGGCGCCGTCGGGCAGCGATCGGCCAACGTGAGACGATCGCCGCGAACCCTACTCAGACATTCAAGCGTCGGCCGCACCCGTAATGCGGTCATGCGGTTGATATCATCCATCGGCATTCATTCACGGTCACGAACAGGTTGGCGACAATGCTTTCAAGGGCAATCGACGGAGAGCCAGCAGCGTTCCTCAGTTCTCTGCCCCGTACTAAAGCACTTTGCGCGTTGCAGGAGCTTACGAAATGGCGCCCGGGAAAACTCTCCATGGTGGGATCGATCAGTGAAGATGCCGTCGATCTACGCATCGTGCATGACTTCACGCGCGGAAACGGTACGCGATTCCAGGGGTGTCTGGTGGAGCATGAGGCCGGGTCGTCGCTAGTTGGATCATTCAAGGCCTCAGCCTACAGTCGCGTCGTCATGGCGATGTTCATGGCACTCGTTGGCTGCATGTTCTTCGGCGGGCTAATCGGCGGACTGCACTTGGCATTCACACAAACGTCGAGTCTGGCCGGTGCGCTGAAGTTCGCTGTGCTTCTGTTGTTATGGCTGGCAGTGGTGTGTTTGATGGGGTGGCTAGTCGTTTGGAATGCTTCTCCGGCGCGTAAGGACGTTGTCGCGATCTCTGCCGCCGTTCAACATGCACTACAGCAAGACGAGCGCGTGACATAGATGACGAACGTTTACGACTACAACAAAGCATTGGCGCAACGTCTTGTCGATTCAGGTTTCGCGGGGCATGCCCGGCAACTCCTGGCCGCTATGTCAGAAGGAGCAACGGGGACTGAGATATTCATGATTCTGCGTTCGCGTCTTTCGGACGTGATACGCGACGACGCGGTACCGCCTATCTGCAAGGAAGAGGCCAAGGCCCTGTGTGACGTTGTGGCTTGCTCATTGAGGTAATGGGCGCATCCAGTCGACCATCGGCCAATACCGGCCCTTCGGCTACACGTCGGAAATCGGCGACAATCCTTCGGCCGCGAGCGATTTCCTCAGAATCAAGGAGCAGGTCACATGAAGACCGGTGAGCTGAGATCACTTGGCCACATTATCGCCGATTCACTGGCCAGCGGCATCGGCTTAATGATCGGCGTGTACGACGTCGATGTATTTGTAGAGGCAGGAGCAGGTCAAGAAGGTTTTATTATCGTCAACTTTCTTGATGGAACGGCGTTTGGCAGTCCAGTCTCGGCAAAGTTACAACGCGCAATTCATCTTTATCGTGACGCGCTTCCGGCACTTTGTGACAAACATCGCATTGCATTCTCTGGCATCAAAATGTTGAACGCTCGATATGGAACGGATCAGGTATACGGTCGACACTTTGCCGTCACAGTCGAAACCACAGAGGGTAAGAAGGCAACTGATCAGTACGTTGGTAGTCCGGGTAGAAGGTTGCGCCGAGCTAGGAGACTGTCGGATTTTCGGGATAGGCGGTCATCCGGCGGACGGAGCCGGGCGTTAATGAAT
>NZ_JBHSMP010000043.1:0-62336 GCF_042655705.1 Paraburkholderia denitrificans
GCGCGTATTGTGCGTGTCGCGCTGTTGCGCGGCGCGGATCTCGTCGCGTCGCCGTGGAAGAACGGTGGCGGAGTCACGCGCGAGATCGCCGTGGCGCCCGTAGCATCCGTAGCAAACGATGCTGCGTGCGCCGCGTTTGCGTGGCGCGTGAGCGTGGCCGACGTCGCGCAGCCTGGGCCGTTCTCGCGTTTCGACGGCGTGGACCGCACGCTGGTGCTGCTCGAAGGCGCGGGCATGCGGCTCGACGAGGCGGGGCCTGCCGCGATGACGTACACGCTCGCACATCCGCTCGATATCGCGCGCTTTGCAGGGGAAACGGCAATCGACGTGCGGCTTATCGACGGGCCGACGCGCGACTTCAACCTCATGGTGCGCCGCGATGCGGCGCGCGGTACGCTCGACGTGTGGCGCGCGCCGATGGCGCGTGACATCACGGCGCAAACGGTGCTGCTTTACTGTGCGCAGGGCGCATTCGAGGTGCGGATAGACCGTGGCGAGCGCGTTTATTCGCTCGGCACGGGCGATACGTTACGGATCGATGCGATGCAGCCTGTGACCATAGAAACGCAAGGCGCGGGCGCATTGCTCGCTATCGCGCTCGATCCGATCCGCGCACACGCGCACGAGCAACCTCTCGATACGGCGTCGCCGAACGCCGCCAGGACGTCATGAAGCAAACTGTCTGGCATAACCTCAAACTCTGCGCGACGGGCGACGCGCGGCACACGCTCGACGACGCGGCTATCGCCGTCGAGGGCGGCAGGATCGCATGGCTCGGCGCCGCGCCGAATCTGCCCGCGCAGTATGCTCTCTGGCCGCGCGAAGACCTGCGCGGCGCGTGGGTGACGCCCGGTCTTGTCGACTGCCATACGCACCTTGTCTACGCTGGCCAGCGTGCCGACGAATTCGCGCAACGGCTCGCGGGTGCGAGCTATGAAGAGATTGCGCGCCAGGGCGGCGGTATCGTGTCCACGGTTCGCGCCACACGCGCCGCGAGCGAGGAGGCGCTGTTCGCACAGTCGGCGGCGCGGCTTGAACCGCTCATCGCCGAAGGCGTAACGGCGGTCGAAATCAAGTCGGGCTACGGGCTCGAACTCGATGCGGAACGCAAGATGCTGCGCGTCGCGCGGCAACTGGGCGAGCGCTATCCGGTGACGGTTCGCACCACATTCCTCGGCGCGCACGCATTGCCGCCCGAATTCGCGGGCCGCGCCGACGACTACGTCGAGGAAGTTTGCGACCGCATGCTTCCCGCGCTCGCGGATGAAGGGCTAGTCGATGCGGTTGACGTGTTTTGCGAGCGCATCGGTTTTACGCTCGCGCAGAGCGAACGCGTATTCGAGGTGGCGGTGCGGCGCAATCTGCCGGTCAAGATGCACGCCGAGCAGCTTTCGAACGGCGGCGGCGCGGCGCTTGCTGCGCGTTACGGTGCGTTGTCTTCCGATCACCTCGAATTTCTCGATGAAGCAGGCGTTGCGGCGATGAAAGCTGCGGGCAGCGTCGCGGTGCTATTGCCCGGTGCGTACTATTTCATACGCGAAACGCAGTTGCCGCCGCTCGATCTGCTACGTCGTTATGAAGTGCCTATCGCGATTTCGACGGACAGCAATCCGGGCACGTCGCCCGTTACTTCGCTGCTGCTCATGATGAACATGGCGACCACGTTGTTTCGCATGACCGTGCCCGAAGTGCTGCTGGGCGTGACCCGGAACGCGGCCCGCGCGTTCGGCGACGCCGAACACCATGGCACGCTCGCTGCGGGCCGTCCCGCCGACTTCGCCGTATGGCGCGTGCAATCGCTTGCCGAACTTGCATACTGGATTGGCCGCCCGTTGTGCGAGCGCGTGGTGCGCGGCGGCGCGACCGTTTTTCAGCGCAGCCTGACCGCATGAATCACGCCATGGAAAAGAATCCGACGACGCGCGCGCTCTTCGCGGCGCATGCCTATCTGCCAGGCGGCTGGCGCCGCAACGTGCTGCTCGAATGGGATGGAACGGGCACGCTGCGTGCCGTCAAACCAGAACTGCCGAATGCGCCCGAAGGCGTGGCACACGCATCCGGTCCGTTGATGCCTGGTATGCCCAATCTCCATTCGCATGCATTTCAGCGTGCAATGGCGGGCTTGACCGAATATCGCGCGACACCGGCAGACAGCTTCTGGAGCTGGCGCGATCTCATGTACCGCTTTGCGGCGCGCGTCACGCCGGATGACCTTGGTGCGATTGCGAGCTGGCTCTACGTCGAAATGCTGAAGGCTGGCTATACGTCGGTTTGCGAATTCCACTACGTGCACCACGCGCCGGATGGCCAGCGTTACGGCAATCCGGCGGAGCTGGCGCAGCGCGTGGTCGACGCGGCAGACGAGACCGGCATCGGCATGACGATGTTGCCGGTGCTCTATCAATACAGCGGTTTCGGTGGCTTGCCGCCGCGCGACGATCAGCGGCGCTTTATCAACACGCCGGATCAACTGCTCGCGCTCATCGAATCACTGCGCCGTGCACGGCCCGAGCACGGCGCGCGGCGCTACGGCGTGGCGCCGCATTCGCTGCGCGCGGTTTCACAGGTGTCGCTGCGCGCGCTTGTCGCCGGGCTCGATGCGGTGTTGCCCGGTGCGCCCGTGCACATTCATATCGCCGAGCAAACGGCCGAAGTCGATGCGTGCGTCGCCACTGAAGGCGTACGGCCGGTGCAATGGCTGCTCGACCGCTTCGATGTGAGCCCGCGCTGGTGCCTCGTTCACGCCACCCATATCGATGCGCACGAAACGATCGAACTCGCGAAAAGCGGTGCGGTGGCGGGGCTGTGTCTCACGACTGAAGCGAATCTCGGCGACGGCATTTTCCCTGCGCATGATTATCTCGACGCGCAGGGCGCGATTGGCGTCGGCTCGGATAGCCATATCGGCGTCGACTGGCGCGCGGAACTGCGTCTGCTCGAATACGGGCAGCGGCTCGTGCGCCGCCAGCGCAACGTGCTCGCCTCGCCGCACGCAGCGTATGTTGCCGACCGTCTGTTCGACGCGGCGCTCGCAGGCGGTGCGCGCGCAAGCGGCCGCACGGGCGGCGCGCTCGTCGAAGGCGCCCGTGCGGACTGGATCGTGCTCGACGCCGCGCATCCGAATCTCGCGGAGCAGTCGCCGCAGACCTGGCTTTCGTCGATTATTTTTTGCGAGCAGGGCGAGACGCCCGTCCTCGACGTCTACACGGGCGGCGAACGCGTGGTGACACAACGCCGCCATCGTGCGGAAGACCGGCTGTATGCGGACTATCGCAAGGCGCTCGCGCGGCTCGTTGCCGACGCATGAGACCACGTGCATTCTGGACCTCTACGACCCATGACCGACTTCTACACCCTTGAGCGCGGCACTGCGCCCCTGTTGATCTCGATTCCGCACCTCGGCACGCGAATTCCCGATGCATTGCGCGAGCAGTACACCGATATCGCGTTGAGCGTAGCGGACACCGACTGGCATCTGGATCGGCTTTACGCGTTCGCGAAAGAACTGGGCGCGACGATTCTTGGCGCACGCGTGTCGCGTTACGTGATCGACCTGAACCGGCCGCCAAACGACGAAAGCCTTTATCCCGGGCAGACGACCACTTCGCTGTGCCCGACCGAGACGTTTCGCGGCGAGCCGATCTATCGCGATGGTTGCGTGCCGGATGCGGCTGAGCGCCAGCGCCGTGTCGCGTTGTACTGGCAGCCGTATCACGACGCACTGAGCGCCGAACTGAAACGCCTGCGCGCGCAGCACGCGAATGTGCTGCTGTGGGAAGCCCATTCGATTGCGAGCGTGCTGCCGCGACTGTTCGACAACAAGCTGCCGGACCTGAATATCGGCACGCAGGATGGCCGCACCGCAGCCGCCGAGGTGCAGGCGCGCGCCGAGCGCGCCGCAGCGGCCAGCGCGTACACGTGGGTGGCGAATGGCCGTTTCAAGGGCGGCTACATCACGCGGCACTTCGGCGCACCGCACGACGGCGTGCACGCCATCCAGCTCGAAATGTGCCAGTCGATTTACATGGACGAATCGGCGCCGTTCGACTACGTGCCCGCGCTCGCCGCGAAAAGCGAACCCGTGCTGCGCGAAATGGTGACCGGTGCACTCGACGCGGTGAAGGCATTGAACGGATAGGCCGCGTGCGGGATCTGAGTGTCGCACCGCCGAATCATTGACCGATTTACCCTACGTTATTCCCTCTGACAAAAAGTTGTGCCGGAATGTCAGGGGGTATGACATGATTTGCGTATCGACGCTTTCGCTTGCCTGATAAACGGCGAATCATGCGCAGCGGACCTTCCTTCGTTGCTGCGTGTCCGACCGGGCAAGTATTGCGTCCTGTCTCGCAGAATCGGGAAATCGGGAATGGACACCTTTATTGAAATCATCAACCCGTTCTGGCCGATCCTGGTCGGCCTGCTGGTGAGTCTCTACCCAATCCTGATCGTGGCGCGCTACAGCGTATTTCGTACGCTTCGCGAGCAGGCCTGTTGGGCTGCCCGTCCCAGCAAACCCCTTCAGGACCAGCTCGTTGAGCTGTCCACCATCGCGGATTCCTTTGAGCGTTTGCGCTACACGCGCGCGGCGAATCGACTCAGGGCCATCGCCAGGAAGCACGACGAGTCGATGCGCAACCGGAATGCCACAACCGATGTTGGAAATGCTTCGTCGTATCGGGCAGACGATGAAAACAGCCTGCGTACGGAAATAGAAAAAATACAACCTTCGTTGCTGAGAGTGGCGATTTTCCCCTTCATTCTGTAAATCTTTGCGCTGGCGAATTGCCGGGCACGTGACCCGTAACTCGTCCTGCCAGGTTGGGTGCTACAGCAACCATTCAATCGGGAGAATCGAGAAGAACCACACGGCGAGGCGCGTGCTCCACGTCGTATTGGGTTCGGTGTCGTAGCGCACGGTCGTGTTGCCGGTTTGCCTGATCCAGAATAGCGAATCGTTGTGGTCGAGTTTCACCTCGTACGCAAGCTGCGGCACCTGAGTCCAGAACACGTATTCGATGCGTTTCGCGAGTTCGGCGCTTTCGATCACGAGCCCGAGTTCGGTGTTGAGATTGATGGAGCGCGGGTCGAAATTCAGCGAGCCGACGAAGACGCGGTTTTCGTCCACTGCAAACGTTTTGGCATGCAGGCTCGATCCCGAGCTGCCGAACACGCCCGGATGCTTGCCAGCGGATTTGCCTGTCTCGGCGCCGGCGGCGCGGCGTAATTCGAATAACTCGACGCCGCCTTCCAGCAGCGCCTCGCGACGCCGCGCGTAGCCCGCGTGAACGGCCAGGACGTCGGTCGCTTCGAGCGAATTCGTGAGCACGCGCACCTTGACGCCGTTCGCCGCGAGATCCGTGAAATATCGGGTGCCCGCCTCGGCGGGAACGAAGTAGGGCGAAACAAGGTCCAGCTCGTGCGTCGGATTGCCAAGAATCGCGTGCAGTTGCGCGAGCACGAGCGAGTCCGGTGCGGCTTTGCCCTTTGCTTTTGCGGGGTCGTCGCTGACGAGCTGCGTCTTTGCCCATTCGAGCGGCAACGTGCCGCCCATCAAGCGGCGCACGTCCGTCGTTTTCTGTAGCGACGCGACGTAAGCGGCGGCGGCCGGGGAAATCTCCACGGTGTGCGCGGCGCGATCGAGTGTGTCGAGAGCGTCCGGCGCGGGCGCGGGCAATATCTGGCCGACGGGCCGCGCAGACGCACTTGCCCAGTACCGGTCGAAATCGTGCGCGACGTCGGTTGCCGCGGGGCCGATGGCGAGCACGTCGAGATCGGCGAATACCACGCCGTCGGTTGCGCCGAAATACTCGTCGCCGATGTTGCGGCCACCGAGGATTGTTGCCGTGTCGTCGGCGGTGAGCGACTTGTTGTGCATGCGCCGGTTCAGGCGCGAAAAATCCCAAAGAAAACCGATGACTTTCAGTTTGCGCACGACGAACGGATTGAAGAGCCGCACTTCGATGTTCGGATGCGCGGCTAACGCGGCGAGCGTGGGATCCAGCGACGACGGAATGCCGTTGTCGTCGAGCAGCAGCCGCACGCGCACGCCGCGATCGGCGGCCTCGCGCAGCGCTTCTAGCAGCAACGTGCCGGTGAGGTCATTGCGCCAGATGTAGTACTGGACGTCGAGCGTACGTTGCGCTGTCCGCACCAAATCCACGCGCGCGGCGAAGGCGTCGAGCGGATCGGGCAGCGGGTCGATGCCGGAGAGCCCGGGATGGGCGGCCAGTTCGGGAGCAACCGCGTGGCCGAGCGGCGTAGCTTGCGCTTCCTGCGTGCTGAGCGCAGTGGATTCCGTGCGATTGCCGAGCGGCGGCAACTGGCACCCGGCCAGCGCCGCGGCGCACAGCAGCGCCAGCGCAATGGCGCACCATTGTTGCGGCGCACACACCGCCTGCAACCGGGATAAGGTTTTTAGCATGGACGCTTCACTATACCGCCTCGCGACGTATGGCGTGCCGGATGCAGTTACGTAGTGGGGTGCGGAATGCTGGAGCGCGCATCGAAACGGGATTTAAAAGCCCGCAGCAAAATACCGATATTTTTTTGTCTCCGCCTTCAACATAATCGGAGCATCAGCCGGCCCGTTGCGGCCGCGCCATTTATCGCAGACTGGACTTCACACATGACTCGCTTTAATTGGCAAAACCCTTATCCGACACTGCGCCAGCCGGTGTTCGCCCGCAACATCGTTTCGACATCGCATCCGCTCGCTGCACAGGCAGGCCTGCGCATGCTATGGAAGGGCGGTAATGCCGTCGACGCCGCGATTGCCGCAGCAGCGGCCATCACGGTGGTCGAGCCGGTGTCGTGCGGCCTCGGCGGCGACGCATTCGCCCTCGTGTGGGACGGCAGTCGTCTGCATGGGTTGAATGCGTCGGGCACCGCGCCCGCAGCCTGGAACGTCGACTACTTCCGCGCGCGCTACGGCGAAAACAACGGAATGGCAAAACAGCCCGTGCGCGGCTGGGATACGGTGACGGTGCCCGGCGTGATTGCGGGCTGGGAAGCGCTGCATGCGAAATTCGGTTCGCTGCCGTTCGCCGATCTGATGGCGCCCGCCATCGAGATTGCCGAACGCGGTCATGCAGTGGCGAGCATCGTTGCGCATAAATGGCAGGCTGCGATTCCGGATCTGCATAATCAGCCCGGTTTTGCAGGGACTTTCATGCCGCACGGCCGTGCGCCAGAAGTGGGCGAGCGCGTATGCCTGGCGGGACACGCGGCCACGCTGCGCCAACTTGCCGAACAGGGTCCGCGCGCCTATTACGAAGGCGAGATCGCCGAACGCATCGTAGCGTTTTCGCGCGAGTGCGGCGGCGCAATGACGCTCGACGATCTGCGCAACTATCGCGCGGACTGGGTCGAACCGATCGGCAAACCCTATCGCGGCTATACGGTGCACGAGATTCCGCCGAACGGGCAGGGCATCGCGGCACTTATCGCGCTCGGCATTCTCGAACAGTTCGATATGGCATCGTTGCTACTCGACGGCGTCGAAGCGCAACACCTGCAGATCGAAGCGATGAAACTCGCATTCGCGGACGTCTATCGTTACGTCGCCGATCCGCGCTCGATGGATGTGACGCCCGAACACATGCTCGACGACGCCTATTTAAAGTCGCGCGCGAAGCTGATCGACCGGAACCGCGCCACGCGTTTCGACTTTGGCATGCCTAAATCGGGCGGGACGATCTACATGTCGGCAGTGGACGAGCGCGGCATGATGGTCAGCTTTATCCAGTCGAATTACATGGGCTTCGGTTCGGGCGTGGTGGTGCCGGGTACGGGTATCGCGCTGCAGAATCGCGGCTGCGGTTTTTCGATGGACCCTGCTTCACCGAACGTAGTAGCAGGCGGCAAGCGGCCGTTCCACACGATTATTCCGGCGTTTCTCACACAGCAGGTGGAGGGCCGCCAGGAAGCGGTGATGAGTTTTGGCGTGATGGGAGGCGATATGCAGCCTCAAGGTCATCTGCAGACGGCGGTGCGCATGCTCGACTATGGCCAGCAGCCGCAGGCTGCATGCGATGCGCCGCGCTGGAAGGTTAACCGCGACTTCACGCTCGACATCGAATCGACCTTCGATCCGCATACGGCGCGTGTGCTCGAGGCGCGCGGTCACCGGATCAAGCGTATCGACGACCCCTACATGGATTTCGGCTCGGGCCAGTTCATCTGGAAGCTCGATTGCAACGATCCCGAGCGTGGCTACGTCGCGGCGAGCGACTCACGGCGCGACGGTCTCGCTGCGGGCTTCTAGGTGAGTTTTCAAGCGGGTTTTTAAGCGGGCGCTGGCGCCGATGGACCGAAAACCGCCTGGCCACGGGCGCTCAGGCGCAGCAATTCAGACCCAGTGTCCGGGCGCCCACTGCCAGCTTCGCCCGCGGCGGACCCAGCGGCCCGGCACCCAATTGTGGCCGGCGCGCGCGCGCTGCCAGTTGCCGCCCACCCATACGTAGCGTCCGCGGACCCAGCGCCAGTGGCCCGGGTTCCAGACATAACCCATTCGCGCCGGCGGCACGACTTCGGCGCGTGGTGGTGGCGGCGCAATCATGATTCCCTGAGCCAGCACGGCAGAGGTCGCCAGCGCCACAAACGTGGCGACCACCATGCGCCGAAGGGTCGTATTCATGTTGTCTCTCCGGTGAGTTCAAGCAAGTTCAGTTGCGCCCCATATTCATTCAATGGGGTGTCACGACTTTCCTAACAATAGAACAGCTCTTTCCCGCCCGCGTCGAATGAGGCCATGAATCCCGGGTTACCTCGCCCGCGTAGTGTTTGCATTTTCCAGGGAAAACCCGTATTATTCTTCTCGTCTCCTCCATGTCTCCACGTCATGGATTCAGCCCGCCCTCAATTGGCGGGCTTTTTCTTTTTGTCGTTCGGATTTTTTGCGTGATGTGGGCCGTGATGGCCGCACTGCAGAAATTTAAGCGTCAATGGGTGTTGCACGGCGGGCGCATTTTGCCCCGTGGCGGGCCTTCAGCTTGATGCCCCCAACGTCAGCAGGCTGCTCCAGCGTGGCGTTTCGCTTGCATCCGCATGCTTACAGCTGAGCGCCGCGTACCTATGCCGCAGGTGTTTCGCACGGACGGTGATATCGAACGTTATGCCAATGGAGTAGTTGGAGCCCCCGCTTGCGGTGCGGGGGAGCGCGGAACTAATGAAAACTAGCTTCCCGACGCGGCGTCCGACTCTCTGAGCGACGCGAGCTTGCCGTCAGAGCCATAGCAGAACAGGACGGTGTGCCTGGCATTCTTGGTAGCGGCTTCGGTGGGGGTGAAAATGATCTCCGCGAGTCCCAAGGTGAATACATCGGCTACAGCTTCCCCCGCTGCGATGGCCCCTTTGCCGGCTCCGCCTGGACCGTGCGTATAGAGTCTGTACACGTCGCACGAGTTACCTTGGTCTTGCTCGGTAGCGGTTGGACTACCTACCTGGGCGATAACATTTATCCGAGTGGTTTGTCCCACGACGAACCTGTCTAGATCGACAGGGTTCGGCCGATTTGCTTCCATTATCGGCGCACATCCACTGAAGCAGAGAGCCAGGGCAGCCAATCCAAGCGCGTATTTCTTCGACATCTGTTCCCCCTCTTAATGTTGTTAACTCATATTGCTACGAATGCGTTATCGACAATAAGGCACATTTCTTTAGAGCCTATCCATGTTTATGTTGGAGCAGCCACCTGAATCTCCGGACATGGTCTCCCTCTTGCAATAGCGGTAGGCATCCGTTAGCAAGATGTATGGTGTTCATAGTCGGTAATGACCCAACAATCTGCCGCTCCGTTTAACGTGGCCACTGACCGGTGTTGGTCAAACGGATAGCGAGCTATGCGAAGGGCATAAATCGACCCGAAGCGGGCATCCGAATGTATTCTTAGCGGACATTCGTGGGAGAGGTCGAAAGCAATCGTCCGCCCTACAATCAATCAAGAAATATTCAGGGGCGACCGAACTGTGACACCGACATCACCAGCTGGGAGAATAGACGTAAGAAGGCTTGTCGCCGTGTTTCTGCTCTTTATCGGAGGTATCGCTTTTATCCCTCCAATATTTTGGGCTGAGCAGATCATTGCGGCACATCTGGCTGCCACTTGGCCGAGTGTTCGCGGTACTGTCGTCGTTTCGCAAACGGACAAATGCAGAGGCCATGACGACTTTCGGCCTGACGTGCGATACATATACCCGGTGGCGGGGAATCTCTACACAGGAGATCGAATAGCCTTTGGGCCCAATAGCTGCGTGTCAGACACGCGAGCTGCCGAAATAGCTGCGCATTATCCGATTGGCAGCGTCTCAGTGTGGTTCGATCCGAAAGAACCCCAATCAGCTGTACTCCAGGTCGGCGACGTACTGCCCGAAACATGGTCCAGCATTTATTGGCTGGTTTCCGGGGGCGTTGTCTCCTTGCTATTGGCAGTCTGGTGTTTGCGTTCGGCTGTGAGAGCCGAACAACATTTCGTTGAATAGAGCTGCTAGTAGTTAGCAGCCCCCCGACCAGTGAAGGAAACTGGATGCACATCTCACAGGGTAGGCGATGAGCGTGACACGGCGTAGGAGGACGAGACATTCGAGGAGTCTCAACGATCTACCCTGCCTTGTCGAACGTCTCAAACTGGCCGACTCCCGCACCCCGCTTCGGGTCGTGGCCGCCACGAAGCGAACAGTCGTTGCTCGCGGATGCTGCCATTGATGAGCGATCACGCGCGATCAGTAGCCGATTCGCTGATGACCTTGCTTGCCGAAGTCGGCAGTGTGAGACGAAGCGAGATCATCCTGGATACCTTCAAAATCCTCGCTTTGCCGAAAGCCTGTGACTGATCCGGAAATTTCTGCGGACAAGTCGAAAAGCTAATAGGCGTGGCTTTTAGCCCACCATATCGGCGAGCACCCATTCCGCCGCCTGCGCGGTGATATCAGACACGTCTTTCGCTGCAAGTGTGCCGCCCAATTCTGGCAGTGCGTCAAAGTCGGCTTCCCGGCCCGACTCGACCATTTCGGCGAGCTCCAGCAGATTGCCGAGCGTTCCACGTCGAAGAACGACGGCGTCGCGAACGTCGGGGGCGACCGCGAGTTGTTCCATGAGATCCTGCGAGCTCATGCCCAGCATGAGGTGCATGAGGGAGAAGATCCCCACCTGGTAGGCCCGATCCGAGAGATCCGTATCGCGCGTTTGCACCCGATTCGCAGCGAGTTCGAGAAATCGCGCCCGCGTGGCGACGAGCTGGAAAAGCGGATTGGATCGCAACGAGACGTCGCTCACGCCCGCATAAAGCAGCAGTTGGATCCAGCGCAGTAGTGAACGCGTTCCAATGCGAAGAATGGCTTCGCCGATCGTCGAAACCGGCTTCGCCGCACTGAAGAGACCGCTGCTGGCGAGCTTGATCAGTTGCATCAACAACGGCGGATTTCGTTTGATGATCGGCTCGATCATTTCCAGCGGCGCATTGGCCGACAGCGCGTGTACGAGTTCCATCAGATCGGGCCCCGCGAACGTGAGCTTTCGTTGACTCAGCATTTCAGGGCGCGCAAAAAAGTAACCCTGGAACAGGTCGACGCCGAGTGCATGGAGTTCACGATATGCCTTCGCCGTCTCGACCTTCTCGGCGAGAACCTGGGCACCGGCTCGGTGTGCTGTATCGATGAGCCTCGGCAGGTCTCGCGAATCGATGCGCGGATAATCGATCTTGACCACCTCTACGAGTTCGAGGATGCTCGCGGGCATTTGCTCGACGGCAGTCACATCATCGAGCGCCAGGCCGAATCCGGCGCGACGCAGTCGCTTGCATTGAGCGTGCAGTATTTCGTCGCGCGGAATCGTCTCGAGGATTTCGAGGACGAATTTTTCCGGCGCCAGCAAACCCAGCACGTCGTCCGATAACAACTCCCTGCCGACGTTGATAAATCCCCGCTGATCGCCGAGAACCCTCTGGACGCCGAATTCGCCGATCGCATTGACGATGACTTGCCCCGTAGCCGCGGTATCGTCGATTACGCTAGCGGTGTTCGTCTCGCCGCGCCGGAAAAGCAGTTCGTAGGCAATGAGTGCACCCGCTCGATCGACAATCGGTTGACGGCCGATGTAGGCGGCAACCGGCGCGTTCGTTGATTCGCAATCGTGGGCGGGCATTTTGACTCCTCCAGTGCCGCGTACGCCAACGTGCTGCTTTCAGCATACGAATGCCGACTATATCGAATTTTGAGCGTGAAGCTAACGATACGTCGCAGTTTTTCGGGGCACCGGAAAGGCAAACGTTTGCGACTGGTTTATGAAGACTCCCGGCTATTCCAGGGAGTCCGCGACCGGAAAACGCATGCGGGAAATGGAAATTGCGTGAATGAGCAGCGTGCACGCCATTGCGACGCCGAAGGCGGCAAGCAATGGCCACTGCGCCAACGTCAGTCCCAGCACATAGAAGAACACAGCGATGCCCGGCAGTCCCATTACGAGTCCGCGCACCACCTGTTGTGCTGAACCGTGACCGCTCATGCGATGGGCGAACACCGTGAGAATGGCCGCCATGAAAGGAAAAGATGCAAGCACGCCGCTCGCTGCGGGTCCGACATGCGGTGCGATCAGCGTCACGCCAACCACGAGGCCGGCGACGAACACCATGCGCGCAGGCAAATCCCACCGTGGCGGATCGGGCCTTTCACCCGTCGCCTGTACTTCGGGCATGAAGCGAAGCGCGAACGCGATCACCGCAAGGGCGATCAGCAAGAGCCCCGTCTGCGACGGCGCGCCCCATTGGAGCACGCCGGCCACGACGCAAAAGGCGGCGCTGGCGATCGTGAGAGCGACCTGCCACCCGGAAGCCGCGAGGCGGTAAAACGCCAGACCGAAGCCCGCTTGCGCGGCCATCGCGACGAGCGATCCCGCTGTCGCCTGTGCGGCGAATCCGGGTCCGCGCTCTATAGCAAGGAACACCAGAATCGGCCCCGACGTGAGCGGCAAACTAATGAAAAAACCACCAATCGCTTCGCCCCAGCGCCGCACGGCCATCGTAGCGATCAGCAACAAAAGCGGCGTGACGATGAGTTTAAAAACGAGCAGATTCATTTCAGTCTTTCTGAATATGGATCGCCAGAAAGTCGATCAGCAAGCGCACACGCGGCAGAAGACCTCGCCGGGACGGAAACACTGCGTGGATCACGCCTCCTTTGGGAGTCCAGCCCGGCAGCGCGTCGACAAGGGTTCCATTGCGCAAGTCATCCTCAACCACCATACAGGGAAGTTGTGCGATGCCGACGCCATGTATGGCGGCATCGCGTAGCGCGTGCATGTCGTCGGTGATGAAACGAGGGTAATGGCGCAATTGTGCTTCTACACCTCCTGGCCCCACCAATTGCCAGATATGGTTTCGTGCCGGCCCCCAATCGAGGCTTGAAACACCGGCCAGATCGCCGGGGTCCGTCGGCACACCGCGGCCTTTCAGTAAATGAGGAGCTGCCACCAGTCGCTGCGGGCGGTCACCGAGGTTCCGCATGACAAGGCCACTGTCTTCCAGGGGAGGAAAGCGCACGCGCAGTGCGAGGTCAAAACCCTCGCTCAATAGATCGACGCGGCGGTTCGTGGCTTCCAGATGCACCTGCACCTTGGGGTGAATGGCCACGAATTGCGCCACCAGATTGCTGACGCGATACTCGAGCAGCGCCGTTGGACAACTGAGGCGAACGATGCCCTGCGGCTCGGCGCGCTTGCGCTCTACAACTTCACGCGCTGCCTCGGCTTCTACCAGTACGCCAAGGCAGCGATCATAAAACTCGCGTCCGGTTTCCGTGACGGTGAAATGGCGTGTTGTTCGCTGCAACAGCCGCACGTCGTATTTAGCCTCCAGCTCTGCGATGCGCCGACTCAGCGTCGATTTCGGTATGTCCAGCGCTCGCCCTGCCTGAGTGAAGCCCCCGTGATCGACCACCTTCACAAAATAGTAGAGATCGTTCAGGTCATCCATGATTGTTCCACTCATAGAACACTGATGACATTTTACGAGACTGGAAACGGGTTTGTTGCACGAATAAGATTTTGGTTCACGCACGACATGATTCCAGAGCAGGTCGGATGCAACCTGTCGATGCGATCCGATCAACCGCGCAATATTTGCGGCAGTTGAAGTTCACAAACTGCAGCGCTTGTCCCGACGTTGCGAACACACCGGAATCGATTATCGGGGCGCTTTATTCACTTCCCGCACTGTTTCTGGAGACAACCATGGCAAGCGAACCCATTCGCGACCCCGCGAACGATCACCTGCTCACCCCGCAGAACGCGGTATTCATCGTCATCGATTACCAGCCGGTTCAGGTGAATTCCATCGCATCGATGGATCGCCAGCTGCTGGTCAATAACATTGTGGGGACCGCGAAGGCAGCAATCGCATACAAGTTGCCGATCATTCATTCGACGGTCAACGTGAATACCGGCCTGAACAAGCCGCCCATCCCGCAACTGCGCGCGGTGCTCGGCGACTATCCGACCTTCGATCGCACGAGCATCAACTCGTGGGAAGACGTTGAATTCCGCAAAGCCGTCGAGGCAACCGGCCGCAAGAAATTGATCATGACCGCACTCTGGACGGAAGCCTGCCTGACGTTTCCCGCGCTGGACGCATTGGAAGCCGGCTACGAGGTATACGTCGTCGTCGATGCGGTCGGTGGCACGTCCGTCGCAGCACACGAGGCCGCATTGCGCCGCATCGAGCAGGCAGGCGGCAAGATGATCAGTGTCGCCCAGCTGTTTTGCGAGCTGCAACGCGACTGGGCACGGAGCGAAACCGTTCCCGCGTTTATTAACCTGTTCATCGATACCGGTGGCACGGCCGGCATCCAGTTCTCGTACGACAAGAACTGACGTGCGCCTCGCGCGGCCGATTGCCGTACCCGTCCGCGCGCATCCTTTCGTTCACTCAAGATCCAGCGGCGGTACGCGGCGTCACGAATGCCGTGCTCACCACGGCGGTGCTCCACGTCTCGGCGCTCGAATCCGGGAGTGGGGCAGCGAACCCAGCGCAGCAAAAAAATCCCTTCCCCTTGCTCGGGCAGCGTATTGCCATGTCTGAGTATCAAAAAAATGGAATCCTTGCGAATTCAGGCGCGGAGGCAGGTTCGTCGCGGGGATTTGACATTGTTTTATCGATTAAATGACTTTAACGATATAAGCAATGCTAAATGGTATTGTAATAATGCGGCCGGAGAATAGTGCACAGGCTTCATTCAACTTCCCGTTCTGGGTCCATCCATTTTCCCCGTTCTTGTTCGAAGGTTCACTACATGCTTTTCAAGTTCCCGAGCGCCTCGCACTATGCTCTGTTCGCTTGTACCGCCACTTTCCTGCTCGCTGCGTGCGGAGGCGACGACACTCGAACGTCCGATTCCATGCGGCCGATTTCCGCAAAGGTTCAGGTGATCGGCCATCGCGGCGCGAGCGCATTGCGTCCCGAACACACGCTCGCGGCGTACCGCAAGGCGATCGAGGACGGTGCGGATGTTATCGAGCCCGATCTTGTCGCAACCCGTGACGGTGTGCTCGTCGCGCGCCATGAGAACGAGATCTCGGGCACAACGAATGTGTCGGCGTTGCGGCAGTTCGCGAACCGCAAGACCACCAAAACGATCGACGGCATGGAGTTGACGGGCTGGTTCACCGAGGATTTCACGCTCGCAGAGTTGAAGACGCTGCGTGCCCGCGAGCGCATTCCGCAGCTCCGCCCGGAGAACACCGCGTACGACGACCGGTTCGAGGTGCCGACGTTCGACGAGATCGTCGCGCTCGCGAAGCAGATGTCCGCGCAAACCGGCCGGACGATCCACCTGTATCCAGAAACCAAGCACCCGACTTACTTTCAGTCGATTGGTTTGCCGCTCGAGGATCGGCTTGTGGATGCATTGCTGAAAGATCCCTACACATCGCGCACGGCAACCGTCTATCTCCAGTCGTTCGAAGTTGCAAATCTGAAGGCGATCCGCAACCGGATCAAGTCGAGCCAGCCGAACTGGATGCTCGTGCAACTAATGGGCGACGCCACCCAGCGCCCGTACGACTTCGTGAAGGCGCATGACAAGCGTACGTACGGTGATCTATCGACGCGTGACGGCATGCGCGAGATCGCGACCTATGCGAACGGCGTCGGGCCGTACAAGACGTCGATCATTCCTGTCGCCGCGGATGGCACGCTGCAGCAACCGACGCAGTACGTGCGCTACGCGCACGAAGCGGGACTCGTCGTGCATCCGTATACGTTCCGCCCGGAAAACTACTTCCTGCCCGCGTCTTTGAAGGACGGCGGATCGCCGAGTGCGCGCAACACAGCAGGCTCCGTGCGCGAGATCCAGGCGTACCTGCGCGCGGGCATCGATGGATTCTTCACCGACGATCCGACCATCGGCCGCATCGCAGTCGATACGTTCATACGCTGAACGCCACTGAAGCTACCAATCCTTTTGATTCGGGTCGACGCAAACTATGGCAAATTTCACTTACAACCGCCGCCGCTTTTTGATTCAATCCAGCTCGTTAGGCATTGGACTGGGATCGACTGCGCTCGGTTTGTCCGCTTGCGGGGGAAATGAAGCGGCGGCGCCAGCCATTGGAGTCGGCGATAGCGCGCGCCCCAAAATCACATCGGGCATCCAGATCGGCGACGTGACCAACGGTCAGGCCGTCGTTTGGGCGCGCACCGATCGTGTCGCAAAGTTACGCGTGGAGTACGACACAACAGACGCTTTCAGAAACAGTCGTCTGGCTATCGGGCCAACCGTGACCGAAGCCAGCGACTATACAGGGCGTATCACGCTGACGAATCTGCCTGAGGGGCAAACGGTCTTTCTGCGTGTCTCATACGAAGACCCCGACAATGCACGCGCGGTCAGTGAGCCGGTTATCGGCCGGTTTCGCACTGCGAGAATTCAGAACGGGGACGCGCCGATTCGATTCGTTTGGGGCGCTGATGTGGCAGGGCAGGGTTGGGGCATCAATCCGGACTTTGGCGGGATGAAGATTTACGAGGCCATGCGGCAACGGCAACCGGATTTCTTTATTCACAGCGGCGATACGATCTATGCCGATGGCCCGATTGCTCCGGAGGTCAAGGCTGAAAACGGCCGCATCTGGAAAAACATCGTCACGCCCGAAGTCAGCAAGGTGGCCGAGACATTGAACGAGTTCCGTGGCCGCTATCGCTATAACCTGATGGACGCAAACGTTCAGCGATTTTCGGCTGAAGTGCCCCAGATCTGGCAATGGGACGATCACGAAGTCGTCAACAACTGGTCGCCGTCGAAAGATCTCAGTGCCGATACGCGGTATAGCGAAGGAAGCTTGCTTGCCATCCTTCCGCGGGCCACACGTGCGTTTCTGGAATATTCGCCGATGCGATGGGGAACGACTCCGGACACGCAGCGCATTTACCGGAAGATTCCTTATGGCCCGTTGCTTGACGTTTTTGTCCTGGACATGCGTTCCTATCGCGGTCCCAATGGACCCAACCTCGAAACCGTCGAAAGTGGCGATACGGCTTTCCTCGGCAAGGCGCAGGTCGAATGGCTGAAGAAGGCGTTACTGGCGTCGCAGGCCACCTGGAAAGTCGTCGCAGCGGATATGCCAATTGGTCTTTGCGTTCCAGACGGCAAGACTGCGAGCGGGCAAGACCGATGGGAGGCGATTGCGAACGGCAACAATGGCGTGCCGCTCGGGCGCGAACTGGAAATGGCAGGCCTGTTGCGCGACATTAAAACCGTCTCGAATGTTGTCTGGCTGACTGCCGATGTGCACTACTGCGCCGCGCATTATTATGATCCGGGCAAGGCACAATTCACCGATTTTTCACCCTTTTGGGAGTTCGTTGCCGGGCCGCTCAACGCAGGAACGTTCGGCCCGAACGAACTCGACGCAACATTTGGCCCTCAGCTCGTATTCCAAAAGGTTCCTCCAGCCGGCCAGGTCAATCTCTCCCCGTTCTCTGGCTATCAATTTTTCGGGGAGGTCAACATCGATCCAAAAACGAAAGCACTGACCGTCGATTTGCGTGACATCGACGGCAAGAGTCAATATTCGAAAGTGATCAATCCTGTATCAGTCTGATGCGGGCTCTCAGCGGGGGCGTTCTTTGCCCCCGCAGCAGCGTGGCACAGATGCGATCTATCTAGCCCATATCGCACCTTTCTGCTCCGCTTCGTTGTTCTCGTCAAGGACGGGCGCTTTCCGCCCTGACGTTGAAATCGTGATAACGTGCTCGACTTACGCTTTGCTTCCCGCGTCCGCACGCGGCGTGCCGCTCATTCCCCTTCGTTTCCCGAGACATGGCATTTCCTCCGCTTTCCCCGCTCTCTCCGTTACTCATCGTCCAGGTCGGCACGCCGCCCGATGTAATTCGCCATCCATTTGGCGACCTGCCGGACTGGTACTGTCGCGCGCTGAAGCGATCGCGGGATTCGGTCACGGTTGTACGGGTCTTCGAAGGAGAAGCGTTACCGCCACCGGACGCCAGCCGCGTCGCGATCATTACCGGTTCGTGGTCGATGGTCACGGATTTGCACCCGTGGAGTGAAGCGACGGCGCAGTGGATTCGTGACGCGATGGAAGTCCAGATGCCGCTTTTTGGCGTGTGCTACGGGCACCAGCTCATGGCTCACGCCCTGGGTGGCCGTGTCGACTATCACGCCCTGGGACGCGAAGTGGGATGCAGGACGATCCGCCTGCTGCCAGATGCTGGAAACGATGCGCTCCTGGAGGGTTGGCCCTCGACCTTTCCGGCACATCTCACTCATGAGCAGAGCATTATCGAGTTGCCACCGGGCGCGCGGGTTCTTGCTTATTCCGACCACGATGAGCATCAAATTGTCCGCTACGGCCCAAATGCTGTCTCGACGCAATTCCATCCGGAGTTCACGCCGGAGATATCGGCGGCCTGTATCAATCGGAGCGTCGATGCCTTGCGTGGGGAGGGCAAAGATCCCGAAGCGATGCTGCGCGCCCTCGAAGAAACACATGAAGCTACGAGGCTGCTTCGACGGTTCGTTGATTCGTTTTGCTACGCGCCTTCATAGGAATTGAATCCGTTGGGATTAACTCATCATTCTGATCATTCAGCGGTAGTGCTCGTCCTCGAGCAACATATCTTCGAAAAATGCGCCAGGCAGGGGGCTTCCAAAGCCCCGACGTTCACGCAAATAGCAAAAGCAAACGCGAAGTGCCGAAAGCTTGCAAACCCCTGCCTGTCTCATTGATCTCAAACGACTTGCTCCGAGCAGTTGAGCGACGGGCAGCGTTGTGTATCAATCGATGGACTATAGACGGATGCCTTGCATAAAGATATTCGCATAGGGGTTATCTGGATTGTTCCGAATATATTCGGCAACGCCATCACGCAATTTTTCCAACCCCTCACTCGGAGGCAGCGCAGAACGCATCGAACTTTTGACTGCTTCTTGATTTTCAGGGATGGCCGCGGGAATTTCGTATTCGATCAGGCGAGACGGGAATTTTGGCCATACCGCAACACTGGCGCCGGGAATGTCGGCAGCGCCCCCGGAAGCATACACGGTAAATGAGGTTCGGCGTTCGTAAGCACTATTCATGTCGTCGCGGATGATGTATGTAGCCGGGTCTAGCACATTGCCGGCTTCATCGCGCTCCACCCTCAGATTATGATAGGTAAAGGTCGCCTTACTGGTGTCTGCCGCAACCGTGACGAACCCATTCGCAACACCTTCCGCCCATTGGACTTCATCGCTGAAATGCGTCAGTAAGCGCGAGAAGATATCCCGGCCATCTCCAGGTTTATCCGGGCGTTGAAGCAACTGATCGATCATCTCGAACAATACGCCTTCAGCTTTCCCCCGGCCTTTTAGCAGAGGCAGGACCCCGGCAGTCATGCTGTTGTTTGATAGCGAGGAAAGATCAAATGAAGAACCTATTACGCCACCGAATGAATTGCTGCTTACGCCCGCGCCAGCAAAATCCAGCATGACGGGATTATTGCTATCCCGATCAACAACCTGACCTGCAATGAATGTATGGAGGTCTCCTGTAATCGCGATGACGTTATTAATATTGTTTTTATGCAGGTAATTGGTGAGATAGTCGCGAGAGTCCGGATAGCCATCCCAGCTATCCGCAAATACGGCGACATCCTGACCTGGCGGCGTATCGGGCGATCCATCTCCGATGTAATCCCCGCTCGACAGCGAGCTACGTATTTCGGGGCTGGTCAACAGGTACTTCAGCACCCCGACAAAGGCTGGAAGTATTTTCGCTGCGGCCATAATAGCCGGTTTGATGCTCTGGAGATCCGCGCCCACGTTAAATGTGAATTCTTTATTGCTAAGGCGATTCACATCGAGATCCATTTTCACGAAACAAACTTCATTGCCCCATATTTTCCAGACGGCTCCCCGATCGTGGGCGGCTGACATGCTCGAAGCCCACCAGTCAGTCTGCTGGCGGCCCAGCATCGCGTAATGACTCTCGGCATTTCGCGCAACAAATCTCTTTAGAACTTCGCCAAACGCTGCATAGCGAGACCCAAAGCCGCGCATTCCAAATCGATATATCAGCTGCTCAAATATTTTGGATCCATTCAATGATCCAAGGATGGTGAGAATCTTGTCTACTTTGAGCTCGTCTTTCGCGGACAGGTTCAAGCCGCCTAACTGATTAAGCATCGAAACCAGCAGCGGTTTGATTTTTTGCAGCCCATCGAAAGAGACGAATAATATTTTCCCATTATTAATTGCGCCATTAAGAAGTTTTTCGAGCGAGAAACCCATCACCGTGGTTGTCTTGAGGAAATCATACAAACCTCTCGTTGATCCAAGATCACCTAGCTCGCCCAATATTCGGGAGAAATACTGCAGCACCACTTCCTGGCCTGCACCTTCTGGTATGGCGTGGTCGGCGCGATAAAGCCGCTCGTCTGTCATGACCAGTTGCATCACCTTGCCAAAAGCAAACTCGCGATAAATTCTGATGTTTTCATACGTTCCCGTTAGATCGGGAGAGAATGAAACATCCTCCAGCGTGACGGGCATGTATTCAAACCATGCTTGATTGGCTGCTCGTCGGCGATCAAATTGTGAAAAATTATTGTCAGAATACGTCTCGTGATCTCCCCAGGCGTCGTTTGTGAATTCGTGATCGTCCCATATGGAGATCATCGGGAATTTCGCGTGAATAGCCTGAATACGAGGGTCGCTTCGGTAAACGGAGTACAGGTAACGATAGTCCTCAAGTGAGCTGGCATAACGTACGCCTCCCTCCGTTACCCCTGACAACTTTTCCGCATATAGAGGATTTTTTGCATGCAGTGGCTCTACGCCGCCATTCTGAAATGCTCCATCATCTGCGGTTTCATAAATGTAGTCACCCAGGTGGACGATAAAATCCAGATTGTCGTAACGCTCTTCAGCAAGAAGCTGATAGGCAGCCCAGTGGTTCGCCGCCCAATCCTGGCATGAGACATAAGCGAAATTCACCGGCGTTTCCGAAGCTTGCGAGGGAGCCGTTTTGGTTCGGCCCTGCACGGATATATCGTTGTCGACCACAAAGCGATACCAGTAATAGGTACCGGGTGCCAGACCTTCCACTCGATGATGTACGGTATGCGCGTAACGCGAATAGGCTTGTACGGGCACCGACACCAGGATATTTTCCCGGCTAAAATTCTTCGAATCAAACGGCACTGAAGCGACCTGCACGATTATGGGGATATCCTCTCCCATTGCGGCGCCATTCACCCCGAGTTTGGTCCAGAGCACAATGCTGCTCTCCCTTGGATCACCGGAGGCAATTCCCGCAGGAAAACTAAACGTACCGGGCGGCGAGGGTGTTCTGCCGGGGAGCGGCGCCGGTAACGACGAGGTTCCTTCGCCACAACCAGCGAGGACTACGCCCACGCAGGAAACTGTTAAAAACCCCGTAAGCTTGAGGAAATCCCTGCGATTTTTCAGGTCAGCCATTATTCGAAGCACTCCTAAAATTGAAATAGCGAATGGGTTAGCAACTCGTGGGTTAGCAACTCGTTTCGTATTTTTTGTTATAGGTAGTGCATCCACGTTATCCGTGGAGTAAGTAAGCTATATGAAAGGTGAATAATGGGATGGCCTGGAGCGCGATCCTCCGGCCTTCGCTGGTGGCGTGAACATGAGCCGGGGATGATTGCCCGCTGTCGGTGTGACCTGAGACAGCGCGGCTTCACGGCCCGTAACGCCCGTAACGCCAGTAACGGCGTCGAAGGCAAGGGGAGAGTCTCGGGCGGTATAGGCGGGTGGTCGAGCGCACAGGTGCCTGGTTGCGCCGCCAGAAGGGGTAGCGGGTACTTAAGGCGATAGCTGGATCCCAGCATCGGCCATCGCCTGATTCCTCACTCGCGCACGCACCGGAATCCCGCGTAAACATACGGATAGTGCGGCTGAAACCAGTTGCGGAAAGTCGGCCTCAGCATGCATCTGGCTGTTCGTGCGGATCCGCCTTTCATCGCGTAGTGCTGACCGTCGAAGAAATTCGCCGAATAGCCTTCGTAGAACGGGAAGGTCTTGAAACCGGATAGCGGCCCGAAAACCGTCGAGGTCCATTCCCAGCCGTTGCCGTATAGCCCTTCCACGCCCCACGTACTGGCGCTGTCCGGTGTCGCGTCCACGGCCACCGGATTCCAGTTGCGGAAATCGAAGTTGTCCGCCTCGCCCGGCAGCGCGCCGTGTGCCGCGCGTTGCCACTGCGCCTCGCTCGGCAACCGTGCGCCGCGCCAGCGCGCGAAGGCGCTTGCTTCGGCATGGCTCGCATAGACCGGCCACGCGAGCGGGAGCGGGATTTCCTCGAACATGGTCCGCAGCCGCCAGTCTTCCTCATCGCGTATCCAGAACACAGGATGTGCAATACCTTGTGCTTCCTTCCACGCCCAGTTCGCATCGTTCCACCAGGTTTTGTCCGTGTAGCCGCCGTCCTCGATAAATTCGAGGAACGCGCCGTTCGTCACCATGAAGCGGTCGATCTCGAATGCGGGGATATCGATCTGCTCCGCGCCGAACTCGTTGTCCCAGCCGAATACGCCGCGATCCTTCATCATGCCGAGCTCCGCACGTCCGGCCGGAACCGGCACCATCGAATGCGCCACGATGCCGCGATCGTCGGGCACGGCGTGCGTCGCACCCGGCGCGTGTTTCTGCTCGAGCGGCAATTGGTGGAGCATGTAGCTGAGCGTTTCGACATGCATGAGCCGATGTTCGATTGCGACGTTGAGCAACTGGGCGGCCGTATCGTGAATCGGCGCATTCGCCGGCAGATCGCGTGCCGCGAGTTGCGCGTCGATTCGCGTGCGGGTGTCGTGCCCGTACGCGCGGATTTCAGCAAGGCTCGGCCAGTCGGCGGGTAGGTCGTCGGGCAGCCCGCCGTCCACCGGATCGATGCCGAACGCGAACAGCCGGTCGAGTTGCGGATCGCGGGACGACAGGTCGAACAGGCGCTGGTCGAACAGATTGCGGTCGAACGCTTCGAGATGACCGATGTAGAACACGATGCGGTGACGCTCGCGGATCGGACGTTCGTAAAGGAAATCTGTCTTGATGAGGCCGAAGAGTGCGTCGCTGGTGGCGCGCGCACTGGCCAGCCGCTCGGCTAGCGTGGGCGAAGGCAAGAGAGGCATTTCGGCGATTCTCCTGGCGCAGGCGGTGAACGTAACTCTACCGCTGCCGCAGGAGTTGCGCCTACACCCATATAGGAGGGTGGGCACTGTGCCGGAGCAGGGCGCCGCACGCCGCCGTAGCAGGGGCGTGCGGGCCGGGTGACGCTGCGCTTAGAGGTGGCGCAGGCCTTCGAGGTCGATGATGCGGATGAGCTTGCCTTGCGCGTCGATCAGGCCGCGCTTCTGGAAACGCGACAGCGTGCGGCTCACCGTTTCGAGGGTCATGCCGAGATAGCTGCCCATGTCCTCGCGCGTCATGCGCAGGTTGAATTCCGCGTGCGAATAACCGCGCTGACCGTTGCGATCGGATACGTCGAGCAGGAAGGCGGCGACGCGTTCGTCGGCGGACAGCGAGCCGAGCACCATCATCTGCGACGATTCGCGGATCAACTGCTCGCTCATCAGGCGGTGCAGGCGGTCCTGCATCGTGCCGGATTCGCGGCACATGTGCTTGAGCGCAGCGTAGGGGACGATGCACACCGAGCTGTCTTCAAGTGCAATCGAGGTGCAGCTGTGCGTGTCGGTGCTGATGCCGTCGAGACCGAGCGGGTCGCCCGCGAGGCGCAGGCCGGTGACCTGCTCGCGCCCGTCACGGTGCGCCATGACGGTCTTCAGCGAGCCCGAGCGAACGGCATACAGATTGTCGAACGGGTCGCCCGCGCGGTAGAGCGCTTCGCCGCGGCGCACGCTGCGCGCCGAGCAGATGAGCGCTTCGAGCTTCGGCATATCGTCGGTGGCGAGGCCCTGCGGCATGCAGAGATGACGCATTGCACAACTGGAGCAGCGCGCCGAAGTGCGGGGATTCGGCGCGGTCGCCAGGTTGCTGCGGCGTACGGTGGTATGAGAGACGACGTTCGGGGTAAGCATCTGCCTGCTCCTGTGCACTTGTTCTGGAGCATTGTCCCACCGGGGTCGAAGCTTTGATCGGCGACAAAACGACGCGCATCTGGGGCTGGAGGGTTTGCGCGTGGTCAGAGGCCGTGTGCGCTGATGGGAACGCGCAGGCGGCCTCTTGTCAAGACCAGGGTGTTAACCTGTTATTCCGCGGCAACAGTTGCGCCCGCAGCGGTCGGAATCAGCAGAACCGGGAGCGTCGACTGGCGCACGCAACGTTCCGCGACGCTGCCGAGAATCAGCCGCTGGAAGCCGCGGCGCCCATGCGTGCCCATCACGATCAGGTCGACGCCCGCGGACCTGGCGGCGTTCAGCACCAGCGTCGGCACGTCGTCGAGCGACGACGCTTCGCCCATCACCATCTCGCCTTCCACACCGTGTTCGCGGATGGCCTTGTCCATCTCCAGGGCGAGTTCGTTGCCCTGGGCAATCATCTGGTTGCGCAGGATCGACGGATCATAGCCTGGAGCGTCGAAGTACATCGGCGTGTTTTCGATCACATAGTAGGGCTGGAGCCTCGCGCCCATCGCCTTCGCAAGGGTGAGCGCGGCTTCGAATGCGCGGCGCGAAGTATCGCTGCCGTCGACAGCGACGAGGATGCTTTTGTACATGGAACCTCCGCTTGGGTGTAATCGGTATGCGCACGGCCGTGGGCTGCTGCTGCGCCGGGCCATGCGCCTTGATGTCTGCGACGGTGATGAGCATAAATGATCGCTGACAGACAGGCGTTGCACATAGCAGAAAGATGGAAGGGGGAAGAAGGAAGGTCAAGGGTTGGCGATCTGGCCCCTGCGCCGCGCCAGCCGGAGAACTGAACCGGCAAACGAGGTCCTAAACACCGCCGCAAGCTTGCCCGGATAGACGCTTAATATGCGGCGGTTTGTCGCATTCGAGCTTGCGCGCGAAGCGCCGTCCACGCTATCGTGGCGTCTTTTTTCGCGGCACTGCGGCACTGCACCGCGTAGTCCCGCTTTATGCCGCAACCACGCGGTAACCACGCCGCAACCACGCCGTAATGCCCCGGTGACTTCCTCTTCCTCGCCCCTGCCGTTTCGCGACGCACTGCTGGCCATGCTCGGCATCGGTCTCGTCAACATGCTGGTCGCGCTCGACCAGACCGTCGTCAGTACCGCTTTGCCTTCCATCGTCGCCGAGCTGCATGGCTTCGAGTTTTACGCCTGGATCGCCAGCGCCTATCTGCTGGCTTCGGTGGTGACCGTGCCGGTATTCGGTCGCCTCGGCGACTACTTCGGGCGCAAACGCTTCGTGATTGCCGCGGTAATCGTGTTTACGGCCGCTTCGGTGCTGTGCGGCCTCGCAACCGGCATGCGCTTTCTTGCTGTGGCGCGCGCGTTGCAGGGCGTCGGCGGCGGGATGATGGTGGGTACGGCGTTCGCGTCGATTCCGGATCTCTTTCCCGATCCGCGCGCGCGGGTGCGGTGGCAGGTCGTGATGGCGGCCGCCTACGGGATCGGCACGGCGGCGGGGCCGTCGCTCGGCGGGTGGCTGAGCGAGCATTTCGGCTGGCGCTCGACGTTCCTCGTCAATCTGCCGGTCGGCGCGCTTGCGCTGTATTTCATCTGGGCGCATCTGCCCGCGTATCGTCGTGCGCGCGCGGGCGAAGTCCGTATCGACTGGACCGGCGCAGCGCTCGTCGCGCTCGTGCTCGGCAGCTTCCAGATGCTGATCGAGGCGGTGCCGAAGAATGGTCTGACCGCCGGGAATCTGGCGCTTGCGGCACTGGTCGCGGCGGGTGCCGCGGTGTTGCTGGCCTGCGAGCGGCGTGCGACGCACCCGATCATTCCGCTCGATCTCTTTCGCGATCCGCAGCTCGTCACGCTGTTTCTGCTCTCGACGCTCTCCGGCTTCGTGATGTTCTCGCTGATCTTCTTCGCGCCGCTCCTGCTGCAAGGCGGCTTCGGGTTGTCGCCGCAACAGGCCGGTCTGCTCGCGACGCCGATTGCCGCCTGCATCGCGCTTGGCAGCATGATCAACACGCGCATCGTGATTCGTCTGCCGAAGCCGACCGCGATTCTCACGGTCGGCTTCGGCCTGCTCGTGATCGCCTCGGTGAGCCTCGCATTCGCGACGCGGCGTACGCCGCATCTCTGGCTGGAACTGGCGATGTCGGCGGTCGGCGTGGGCCTGGGCTTCATCCTGAACAATCTGAATGTGTTCGGCCAGGAGATCGCCGGGCGCGAGCGCTTTGGCATCACGACCGCGCTGCTGCAGTCGACGCGCATGGTGGGCGGCATGCTCGGCACCAGCATCGTGGCGACGATCGTCAATCACCGCTACGCGGCGGGCGTGGGGGATGTGCTGGCGGTGCTCGGCGCGTCGCAGCAGGCGCGCTGGCTGCCGCAACTCGCCGATCCGCGCGTGCTGATCGATCCGGTATTGCGCACGGACGTGGTGGCGCAACTGAAGGTTGCAGGGCTCGACGGGCCGGGCCTCATCGAGGCCGTGCGGCATGTGCTCGTCGACGCGATCCACCTTGGCGTCGGGCTCACGGGCGCGGCCGCGCTTGCGGCGGCGCTGCTTGTGCGGCGCATTTCGCACATCCGCTTCGGCCGGGCGGGCAGCACGCCCAAATCAGGTTGAGGCGGCCGCCGGCCTCAAAACTTCAGCAGGCCAGCGGCCGTGGCGCTGTCTCGCGCGATTGGGCTTGCGTGCGCGGGCGCGCCATGAGCCGGCTACACGCCGCGAACCTCGTCGTCATGTCGCACGCCGCCCGGCATGGGTGTGGCAGTCACCCTTGGCGCAAGACACTCGACAACGACGTCGGCGCGACACGTATGACCGGCGCGAATTGCCGGACGCTCAGGCGGCGGTTGCCACTGCCCCGAACATGGCTGTGCGGGTCTGCGCACTCATGGCGATATCCAGTGCGACAGCATTCTCGACACCAATCCGCTGCGGCGGCCCGAGTCGCGCAATCTCCATGCCGGTGCGGCGCAGGATGCGCTCCATCGCCGTGGTGGTCACGGTGACGTAGCGCGAGATGCCCATGCGGCCAGCGAAGGTGATTGCCGAGCGGATCGCCTGCGTGGTCAGCGTGGCGAAGCCGAACGCCTGATTGTTGTCCGACTCGATCGCAAACCGGCTCAACTCCCAGGTCTGGCGGTCCGAAGGCGCGCTCACGCCTTGCAGCAGCTGCGGGAACGTGTCGCGCAGCATGTTCGGGCCTTCCGTGGACATCAACCGCCAGCAGCCGCGTACGCGGCCCGTGGGCTCCTGGATCAGCATGTAGTGCGGGCCGAGTGCGTCGTAGCCGTCCACTTCCATCCCGGCGATGGTGGGAATATTCCAGCCCATCCGGTCGCAGAACACGCGTGCCCGGAGGCGGTACATCTCGTTGATATCGTCGTTATCGAATTCCTGCCTGAGTCCGATACGAATTGTTGCTTGCATGGCGATTCTCCCGTATGCGAGTGAAACGGCGTCGATACGATCGGAAAGCTATGCGTTATAGATACAAAAAACACCTACCCAGGTGGGTAGGTGCAGAGGGAGGCGCAGTCCTGGAGAATTGGTCGAGCGGCAGTCACTCACCAGGCATAACGGACAGCGAGATACACCATGGAACTTCTTGATAATCAGTGGCACGTGGGTTCACATATGCAATCCCTTCCGACTGGGGATCTGTCGTCGGTGATCGACCGCATCTCGATCATTGCGTATCGCAAGAAAAGGAGGGAGAGCCAGCGTCGCTTCTGGGCCCGTTTCGGGGTTACCCAGTCGCGCGGCAGCCGGTTCGAATCGGGCGCGGAAATTCCGCCGCCGGTATCGATCCTGCTGGGGCTGTACTTCAACAAGACGATTTCGGACGGCGATCTAGGCCGTGCGGAGCGCGTACTGCGCCGCTCTGACGCGCCGATGCTGCTTAGCCAGGGTCAATAAGACCCATCTGAGTGGCGATCACGGCTGCCGCGCGCCGTGAATTCACGCCGAACTTTCCACGAATGTTTTTCATGTGAAAGTTCACCACGGCTTCCGAGCAATTCAATATGTGTGATATTTCCCAAGTGGACTTGCCAAGGGCGGTCCACTTGAGGCATTCCTTTTCGCGTGGCGTTAGCTTCGGAATGAGCGACTGGACATGACTGTTCAGGTGGCGTTGACTCGTGTCAAGAACGAGATCGCGTAACAGCACGAAATTCGGCAGGGCATGATTAACGTCACGCCAGAAACTTTCAGCCGGGTTCATGTCGTTGACGAAACACAACATGCCGATTTCCTGGCGCGGGCCGTGGATCGGCAGCGTGACGCCCGCACGCAGCCCGTACGAACGGGCTTCTTCATACATCGACTGCTGCTGCTCCGTGGCGAACAGCTCCGGCGACCAGATGAGCGGCGACGACCGCGTCGTGCAATGTGCGACCGTCGGGTCGAAATAGACCATGTTGTGCAGGTTGTACGTCTCGCGCCACGCGGACGGATAGTTCGTCCGGATGAACGCGTCTTCGAACCGCATCCCGGGGCGCGGCACGATTGCCATCATCACCCGGTTGAACCCCCACGAACTGGCGAGCTGAGCGACCGCCTCGAACCACGCCTTCTCGTCAGGCGCGTCGAGCACGGTGGACATCTGCTCAATGTAATGTAGAGGCACGTCAACACTCTCCAGCGGCGGTAAACCAGATCGCAAGCAAAGTGCGAACCAGAGGGTGGTTCGCATCTTGTGATGTAACAATTTATCACTAATTCTCGTTGCGATCTTTTAGCCGGGTCTATGACAGACGCGATGATTTGGCTTTTTACGCCATATTCCGGTAATTCCGCCCAATACGGGTTCCCCCCTGCGCCAATATGCAGCGGCTGCTGGCGCTACGACTTGTGTTTCGGGGTGGCTGGAGCATAACGGATTGAGCGTGGCTGAGCCGAAAAACCGATTCGCTTAAATGCCGGTGCGAACGCGACTTAAGCGGGTTTTTCAATCGCGCATAAATCAGATTTTCATTTAGCCTTCAAAAATCTGGCGAATAAGTTCTTATCGCGCTTCCTGCTGAATTGCTATTCGGGAAGTCTGTCGGATATTGACTGCCGTGGGCGTGTACACAGCCGGCGCTGGCGATCACGCCAGCGCGAGCACCGAAAATGGACGTGCATCGTGCTTGCCGGTGCACTTTAGTTCTTGCGCTGCAGCTCGACGATGCGTGTTGGTCGAAGGTGGTTGAGCGAGTAGTGGAGCCGCCCGCGGTTGATCCTGGCGCCTCGCGCGCGCGGATCGACGAACTGCCAGTCGAAGTCATAGGGCACCAACGGTTCGGCCATGCCCTTGTCGACCACTTCATAGCCGGGTTGCAGCGCGAACAGGAGGTGATGTCCGCCGCTGCGGCTATCGAAGCCGGCGAATCCGTCCGTGGCTTCGGGGACGCTCGTGTCGAGCGATGCGTCGCTCGTCGTCTCCTCGTCGGGACTCATGTTCGCGTTGGCGGTGTTTTTCTCGTTCTCGCGTTGCATGCTGAAGATATCGGCGCTGCGGTTCATGGTATTTCCTCCAGGGGACGGATACGCCCGGAAAGCGGCAAGTCCTGTTGTGCGACGCGCCTCACACCCTGTGGATCGGGCTGGAATGCAAGGCCGTTCGCCAGGAGAACCACCTCGGCGATTTTGCTTTTTTTCGTTGGATCGCCCTTTTTCCTCGGAGTATGATCCTCTTTCAACGAGTTGGCGCGCTGTTACCAACGGCCCGAGCGGCAGGCCGTGCCGTGGCCTTGCGGCACGAACCTGGACGCGCCTGCCAATATGGACGGGGCAGTCAGGGGGCGGACGAGACACATGCACTTCGACGCTGCATTCACGCATCGCGGCTACTTGCTCAATTGCGCACCGGCGCGTGTCGGCGACGGTAGCTGGCAACCTTATGTGGTGATCTCCCGTTCCAGCGACGGCGAACTGGTCGCTAACCGTTTTTTCCCCGCCGACCTGCGTTTTCCCGACGAAGCAACCGCCATTGCGCATGCGCGCGACTGGGCGGTGCGCTGGATCGATGCGAGCAGCGTCACGCGCTAGCGCCGCGCCTGCTGGCCGCCTTTAATAGCCCTTGATTGACCTTCGTTGCGCCTATTGGCCCTTCGCACCGAGGGAGGTTCGGCGAATTCATGCAAAACGCGGTAATCTCCCGGGTCTGAACACTCCCGAGCGGTTCGCAATGCCGCTACAGCTTCACCATGTCAAATGCCGCTCACCCCGACTGGGGTCTTGAGCAGATCGTTTCCGATCTGCGCGCGTCGCGCGAAGAACTGCATCGCACGCGCCATCCACTCGGCATCCGCGAGTTGCCCTCGCGCGACGCCGTGATCAACATCGTGGCGGGGCTGCGCGCGGCGCTGTTCCCCACGCACTACGGTGCCCCCGATCTGACCGACGAGAGCGTCGACTATTACGTCGGACACACGCTCGAAAGCACGTTGCGTCTGCTGGCGGAACAGATCCGGCGTGCGCTGCGCTTCCTGCCGGAAAATGCCGGGGCGACGGACGAAGCGTTGCGCACCCATGCATTTGCGATAGCACGTGCGTTCGGCAAGCAATTACCCGCCATTCGCGCGCTGCTCGTAAGCGATATTCAGGCCGCTTTCACGGGCGATCCGGCCGCGCAGCACATTACCGAGATACTTTTGTGCTACCCGGGCGTCTGGGCCATGACGCATCATCGGCTCGCCCATGCGTTGCACCGACTCGGCGTGCCCCTGCTTGCACGCTTCATCAACGAGATCGCCCATTCGGCCACCGGCATCGACATTCACCCGGGCGCGCAGATCGGTTCGAGCTTTTTCATCGATCACGGCACGGGCGTCGTGATCGGCGAGACGGCGATTATCGGCGAGCGCGTGCGCATCTATCAGACCGTGACGCTCGGTGCGAAGAGCTTCGCCGCGGATCTCGACGGCACGCTCGTAAAGGGCAATGCGCGCCATCCGATCGTCGAGGACGATGTGGTCATCTACGCGGGCGCGACGATTCTCGGCCGGGTGACGATCGGGCGCGGATCCGTGATCGGCGGCAATGTGTGGCTGACGCATAGCGTGCCGCCAGGCAGCAGCGTTCGTCAGAGCAAGGTCCGCGAGATCGAACGCGGCGACGAAGACAAGCTCAAGTAAAAGCGTGCACGGGCGAGGGCGGCTGTCTTGCGCCGCCCGCGCCCGCTACGCGCATTCGCCTCAGGTGTTCGGAACGTTCAAGGGCGCTGAATTGCCGACGATGGAGAGAAATTCGCGTCGCGTGGACGGATCGGTCCGGAAGGTGCCGAGCATGCGTGACGTGACCATCTCCACGCCCGCCTTGTGCACGCCGCGCGTCGACATGCATTGATGGGCGGCTTCGAGAATGACGCCCACGCCCTTCGGCTGAAGCACTTCATTGAGCGTATCGGCGATCTGCGCCGTCATTTTTTCCTGAATCTGCAGACGTTTCGCGAAGGCATCCACGAGCCGCGCGAGCTTCGAAATGCCGACCACGCGATGCTCGGGCAAATACGCGACATGCGCCCGCCCGATGATCGGCACCATGTGATGTTCGCAGTAGCTTTCGAAGCGGATGTCCTTCAGCACGATCATTTCGTCGTATCCATCCACTTCCGAAAACGTGCGTGACAGGATCTCGCGCGGATCCACCTCATAGCCTGAAAAGAACTCGTCGTAGGCGCGTATGACGCGCGCAGGCGTATCGATCAGGCCTTCGCGCGTCGGGTCTTCGCCGGCCCAGCGCAAGAGCACGCGCACGGCATCTTCGGCCTCGGTTCGCGAAGGGCGCTTCACTGCAACCGGGTGGGATTGTGTCTTCCGTTTTTTCGTCTTTCCCGCGCTTTTCGCGTCGCTCATGCCTTACCTCCTGTCATGTGGCTGGCCGTTTGCACGGCGTGCACCACGAACGCGCATTGTTTCATGTTTCCTTAGGGCTCGTGCAGCGCGCGGTTAATTTACCTTGAACAATCGCCGAGGCCGCCGCCGACCCATTTTTCGGCGGCTTCCAGCCCGCTTCCTGCCAATAGGCGCGCCTTGACAACCCGCCGTTTCGACTTCGATAATGCCCAAAATGTTCGAAAAACGAAGCGATAGTTCGAGTATCGAACATTTTCCATCGAACGGTTAGCTTGCCCGTCGCTTTCAGGAACAGGCATGATCAACAAGATTTTCGACTCGCTTCAAGCCGCTGTCGCCGATATACACGACGGCGCCACGGTGATGATCGGCGGCTTCGGTGCGGCCGGCATGCCGGCGGAACTGATCGATGCGCTCATCGAGCAGGGCGCGCGCGAACTCACGATCGTCAACAACAATGCGGGCAATGGCGAGGTCGGGCTGGCCTCGCTTCTCAAGAGCAGGCGCGTACGCAAGATCATCTGCTCGTTTCCGCGCCAGACCGATTCGTACGTCTTCGATGCGCTTTATCGTTCGGGCGAGATCGAACTCGAACTCGTGCCGCAGGGCAATCTGGCCGAGCGCATTCGCGCAGCCGGTGCGGGCATAGGCGGTTTTTTCACGCCGACGGCGTACGGCACGAAGCTGGCCGCTGGCAAGGAGACACGTGTTATCGATGGCCGTCACTACGTGCTCGAATCGCCGTTGCACGCCGACTTCGCCCTCATCAAGGCGTACCAGGGCGACCGCTGGGGCAACCTCGTCTATCGCAAGACTGCGCGCAACTTCGGCCCGATCATGGCGAGCGCGGCGAAGGTCGCCATCGCCCAGGTTTCGGACGTCGTGCCGCTCGGGAGCCTCGATCCCGAAGCGATCGTGACGCCCGGGATTTTCGTGCAGCGCGTAATCGAAGTGCCGCAGGCGGCCCATCAAGCGCAGCAAAGCGGCCGCGCAGCCTGAGGGAGACAAGACAATGAACCGGTTGAATCGCGACGAGATAGCCCAGCGTGTGGCCCGCGACATTCCCGAAGGCGCGTATGTGAATCTCGGCATCGGCGTGCCGACGCTGGTGGCCAATCACCTCGATCCGGCCAGGGAAATCTTTCTGCAGAGCGAAAACGGACTGCTGGGCATGGGCTCCGCGCCTGCGCCGGGCGAGGAAGACGACGAGTTGATCAACGCAGGCAAGCAGCATGTCACGCTGCTCAGCGGCGGTGCGTATTTTCATCACGCGGATTCTTTCGCGATGATGCGCGGCGGCCATCTCGACTATTGCGTGCTCGGCGCGTTCCAGGTTTCGGTGAAGGGCGATCTCGCAAACTGGCATACCGGCGCACCGGATGCCATTCCCGCCGTGGGCGGCGCGATGGATCTCGCGATCGGCGCCAAGCAGGTTTTCGTCATGATGGAACTGCTCACGAAGCAGGGCGAAAGCAAGCTTGTCGCCGAGTGTTCGTATCCGCTGACCGGCGTGCAGTGCGTGGCTCGCGTGTATACCGACGTCGCCGTGTTCGACGTGACGCCCGAAGGGTTGGCCGTGCGCGAGATCTATTCGGATATCGGCATCGATGCGCTGCGCGACTTGACTGGCGTACCGCTCGTCGATGCCACGCAGGTGCGGCGCGCAGCTTGAGCAGGCCCTGGCATGGCCGCGCCATCAGCGTTTTGACGCGGATATGACGCTTCGTTGCAATCGCAACATGATTTGACGCATGCGGCACAGACGTTCGCCAAAGGCAATACTTGCGCCGTATTTACCGCCGTATTTGCGGTAGGCTCTCCCCAATTTTTCGCAGATTCACGAGGAGTAGTTCGAATGCCGCATGCAGCCGTCAACGGCACCAAGCTGTTTTACCGCGTCGACGGAGCGACGAACCGCGCCGCACCGTGGCTCGTACTGTCGAACTCGCTTGGCAGCAACGTTTCGATGTGGGCACCACAAATCGCCGCGTTCTCGAAGCACTTCCGGGTGCTGCGCTACGACACGCGCGGCCATGGCCGCTCCGACGTTCCGCACGGACCGTACACGATCGGGCAATTGACGGACGATGTGATCGGCCTGCTCGATCATCTCGGCATCGAACGTGCGCACTTCGCGGGACTGTCGATGGGCGGCCTGACCGGCGTGGGCCTCGGCGCACGCCATGCGAGCCGCATCGACCGCCTAGTACTGTGCAACACGGCTGCGAAGCTCGGCTCGCCGGAAGTGTGGGAGCCGCGTGCTGCATGCGCGCGCAACGAAGGGATGACCGTGGTCGCACACGCCGTGCTGCCGCGCTGGTTCACGGCGGAGTTCATCGCGCGCAATCCGCTTGTATTTGCGCAGGTGCGCGACGTGTTCGTGCATACGGACAGCGAAGGCTATGCATCGAATTGCGCCGCCCTCAACACGGCGGATCTGCGCGTCGAAGCGCGCTCGATTACGGCGCCGACACTGGTGATCGCGAGCACGCACGATCTCGCTGCAACACCGGCGCAGGGTCGCGAACTCGCGGAGTCGGTACCGGGTGCGCGCTACGTCGAACTCGATTCGGCGCACATCTCGAACATCGAACAGGCGGACCGGTTCACGAAGACGGTGGTCGATTTCCTCCTCGAATCGCGTTAACCGGCGACGGGTGAGGCAAAGCGGGCCGCGGCATGCGGCCCAAGACACTGAACCGCGTGCCTTCGGCCGCCTAGCCGGATACGGGCGACGCAACACCGAGCACTTCGTGCAGGCGCGTGCTCGATGTCGTGTATTGCAACTGGATTTTCTTCTCCGGAAACACGTAATTCGCCGCACCAAAGGCGGCGAGTGCGGTTTCATGGAAGCCGGACAGAATCAGCTTCTTTTTGCCGGGATAGGTGCTGATGTCGCCCACGGCGAAGATGCCGGGCACGCTGGTTTCGAAGCGCGCGGTATCGACGGGCAATTGCCTGCGCTCGATTTCCATGCCCCATTGTGCGATTGGCCCCAGTTGCGGCGAGAGGCCGTAAAACACGAGCAGGCAATCGAGTTCCAGCGAGCGTGTCACGCCATCGCTGCCCGCGACCTTGATGCGTGCAAGCTTGCCGCCTTCGTCGTCGAAACCGGTGATCTGGCCGACGATGGACTGCATGCGCAATTCGTCGCAAAGCGCCTGCATTTTCGCCACTGAGGCGGGCGCGGCGCGAAATTCATCGCGACGGTGCAGCAGGATCACGCTCTGTGCGACATCGACGAGCTGGAGCGCCCAGTCGAGCGCCGAATCGCCGCCGCCGCAAATCACGATGTTCTTGTCGCGGAACATTTCCGGATCGCGCACGCGATAGAACAGTTGCTTGTCGCGATACGCTTCGATGCCGCTCACCTTGAGCGTGCGCGGCTGGAATGAACCGACGCCGGCTGCGATGAAGATGGTCTTCGCAAGAAATTGCGCGCCTTTACTCGTCTGCACGTAGAAACGCTTGTCGGCGCGCCGCTCCACTACCTGCACTTCCTCGCCCAGATGGAATGTCGGCGCGAATGGCGCAATCTGCTTCAGGAGCGCCTGCACGAGTTCGCGGCCGGTGCAGACCTGAATCGCCGGGATATCGTAAATCGGCTTGTCCGGATACAGTTCGGCGCACTGTCCGCCCACCACGGGAAGCGAATCCACGACGTGCGCGTGAATCTCCAGCAGCCCGAGTTCGAACACCTGAAAGAGGCCGATCGGACCCGCGCCGATAATCAGCGCGTCGGTTTCGATGGGCCCCGAGGTTTCTGCGGGCGTGGCGAACTGCAGCGGACGAATCGTGGTGTCGTTCATACATGGACTCCCTGGGGGCGGCTTATGTCGGCTTATGTTGGGTTTAAGTCGGGTGGTGTTGGCTTGAACTGGCTATGGTGCGGGTTGGGTGAATGCGGGGCGCAGGCGGGAGCACGACGCACGCGCCGCGCGTGCGCCTCGGTGCACCCGAACGGCCTTACTCTTCCGGCTCGCCTTCCGCAACGTAGCGGCGCAGCGTGGCGAGCACCGCGGCTTCCTCGGCGCGGCTGGCGGCGTCGCTCGCCGAGCCCGCTTCACGCTCCTCGCCGAACATCGAAGCAGGCGCATCGAACGTTTCGACTTCCTGGCCGTTGCGAAACACGCGGATCTGGCCGGTGTTTTCGGCGTATTCGGCTACCCAGTGAACGCCCTCGATGTGCGTCCCTACGCGGATTGGCGATTTCATTCGACTCCCTCCACGAGCCGCGCGATGGCGGCATTGCATCGGCGATAGTCGAACGATACGCCCATGACGTGCATCGCGCTTTGATTATGGGTATAAGTGCGCGCGAGAACCGGCGCCGTGGAATCCAGCCGTCAAAGAAAAGGCGGCCCGTTTTCGGGCCGCCAGGGGGTACGTTTTTACCTCGATGATCCCGGCGGGCGGCGTCGCGCTCACGCGCGACATTCCGCCAGCACGGGCTTTACTGTACCGAGGCCAGTGCGGCGCGCACGGTGCCGAAAATGCGCTCGATCTCTTCTTCGCTGACGATCAGCGGCGGCGAGAACGCAAGGATGTCGCCGGTGAAGCGGATCAGCACGCCTGCTTCGAAGCACTTGAGGAAAACCTCGTAAGCGCGTGCGCCGGGCGCGCCATCGCGCGATTCGAGTTCGATGCCCGCGACAAGGCCGAGATTGCGAATGTCTTTCACGTGCTTCGCGTCGCGCAGCGCATGCGCGGCTGCTTCGAACTTCGGTGCGAGCGCGTGCGCGCGTTCGAAGAGACCCTCGCGGCGATAGAGATCGAGCGTCGCCACGCAGGCCGCCGCGGCGAGCGGGTGCGCCGAGTACGTATAGCCGTGGAAGAGTTCGATCGCGCCGGGTGCGCCGCTGTTCACGATCGCATCGTGGATCGTGCGGCTCGCCGCCACGCCGCCCATCGGCACGGCTGCGTTGTTGATCGCCTTCGCCATCGTGATGATGTCGGGCGTCACGCCGAAATACTCGCTGGCCGTCGCCTTGCCGAGTCGCCCGAAACCCGTGATGACCTCGTCGAAAATCAGCAGGATGCCGTGCTTCGTGCAGATCTCGCGCAGACGCTGAAGATAGCCTTGAGGCGGGATCAGCACGCCGGTCGAACCCGCCACCGGCTCGACGATGACGGCGGCAATGGTCGAAGCGTTGTGCAGCGCGACGATGCGTTCGAGTTCATCGGCGAGATGCGCGCCCCAGGCCGGTTGACCCTTCGAAAAGGCGTTGTGTTCGAGGTTGTGCGTGTGCGGCAGGTGATCGACCGCGGGCAGCAACTGGCCCGAGAACGCCTTGCGGTTCGAGACGATACCGCCGACCGAGATGCCGCCGAAACCCACGCCGTGATAGCCGCGCTCGCGGCCGATCAGTTTCGTGCGCTGGCCTTCGCCGCGCGCGCGGTGGTAGGCAATGGCGATCTTCAGCGCCGTGTCCACCGACTCCGAACCCGAGTTCGTGAAGAAGATGCGGTCGAGCCCGGCCGGCATCAGCTCCGCGACCCTGGCCGCCGCCTCGAAGGCCAGCGGATGGCCCATCTGGAAGGTCGGCGCGTAGTCGAGCGTGGCCGCTTGCCGGGCGACTGCGGCGACGATCTCGTCGCGTGCGTGACCGGCGTTCACGCACCATAGACCCGCGCTGCCGTCGAGCAGTTCGCGGCCATCAGTGGTGCGGTAGTACATGCCTTTAGCCGATTCGAGCAGGCGCGGCGCCGCCTTGAACTGGCGGTTGGCCGTAAACGGCATCCAGAACGACGAGAGATCGTCGATGGCGGGGCGCGAAGTCATTCCGTCTTCTCCTGAGGTTGGTACGTGCAACTGTAGCGTCGCAACTTGAACGGCGGCATATACAGTCTCTATACTGAGCCGATAACCGTGCTGGATAAATCCCGTCAACTGTATTGGTCGCCAGGCGCCTGTGGCGCGGCTATTTTTCATGATCGAATTCGAACTGGAGCGCGGCCGCCGCGCCGCTGCCACGCTTGTCGAGCAAGTCGTGAACGCCTTTGCCGGGGCGATCGAAGGGCAGTCGCTGCGCGCGGGCGCGCAACTGCCCTCGGTGCGCCAGCTCGCGCAGTCGCACGATCTCTCGACCTACACAGTATCCGAGGCTTATAACCGGCTCGTCTCGATGGGGCTCGTCGTGGCCCGGCGCGGTTCGGGTTATCGCGTCGTGTCGCGTGCACCGTCCGCTCAGGCGAGCCCGGCACGCTGGCAGCCGCCCACGCTCACGGCGACCTGGCTGCTTTCGGACGTCTTCGCCGATCACTCGGTGCCGATCAAGGCCGGCTGCGGCTGGATGCCGAGCGAGTGGATCAACGAAAGCGGACTGCATCATGCGCTGCGCGCGATGAGCCGGGTGCCCGCCGCGCGCCTCGGCGATTACGGCCATCCGTACGGCTTCGCGCCGCTGCGCGAACGCATCGCCGCGCAACTCGACCGCCACGGCCTGCCCGCCGAAGTGAACAACGTGCTCCTGACCCAGGGCGCCACGCAGGGGCTCGATCTCATCGTGCGCACCTTGCTGCGCCCCGGCGATACGGTGCTCGTCGAAGACCCCGGATACTGCAATCTGCTGCAGATTCTCAAGCTCGCGGGGCTGACGGTTCATGGCGTACCGCGCACGCCTGCCGGGCTCGACATCGAGGCGCTGGAGCATCAGGCCGCCACGCATCGGCCCAAGGCCATCTTCGTGAATACGACGCTGCAAAACCCCACGGGCGCGACGTTCACCATGGCGAACGCGTTCCGTCTGCTGCAGATTGCCGAGCGGCATCAGATGTGGGTGGTCGAGGACGATGTGAGCCGCGAACTTGCGCCCGCGGGTGCGCCGATTCTTGCCGCGATGGCAGGGCTGGCGCGCGTGCTTTACGTAGGCGGTTTTTCGAAGACCGTCACGCCTTCGCTGCGCTGCGGCTACGTGGTCGCAGAGCGCGACGTGCTGCGCGAGCTGGCGCGCGCGAAGATGGCGGTGGGGCTCACGTCGTCGGAGACGATCGAGCGCATCGTCGACAAGGTGCTGCTCGAGGGGCGCTACGCGCGCCACGTCGAACTCGTGAACGAGCGCCTGAAAGCCGCGCACGCGGTGGTGGAGGAGCGGCTCGATACACTCGGCCTCGACGTTTTCCATCGACCGCGCGCGGGCCTCTTCGTCTGGGCGCGCCTGCATGTCGAAACCGGGCGTGCCGGTGCGATTGCTACGGCGGCGCTACGCGACGGCATCTGGCTCGCGCCGGGCTCGTATTTCCGGCCTGACGACGAACCCAGCGCATGGTTTCGCTTTAACGCGCCGTACTCGACGGATGACGCGCTCTGGCGATTTATTGGCGGCGTGCGATGAAAGCAATCAATGTCGGCCGAGGTCTGCGAACAGCGGGTACATCGACAGCAGGAGCGATAGCGCCATTGCGATATTGAACGCGCGCAGCCGCAGCGGATTCGAGAGAAAGCGCCGCACGCCGGTGCCGAACGCGGCCCAGATGCAGATGCACGGCAGGCCGACCACATAGAACAACGCAGCCATGATGACGGTATTGATGCCGAAATCGTGGGACAGCTGGATTGTGGTGGCCGCCGTGAGAACCATCATCCAGGCCTTCGGATTGACCCACTGAAACACGATGGCTTCGTGAAAGCGCATGGGCCGATGCTCGCCCTGGCGCACGGCGAGTTCGCCCGATGTGCCGATTTTCCACGCCAGATACAGCAGATAGGCCACGCTGACGACTTCCAGCACCGTGTAGAGCGCAGGAAAGTGCCGGAAAGCTTCGCCAAGACCGAGCCCCACCGAAAGCATCAAAACGACAACTCCGGCGCTGACGCCGAGAATATGCGGCACGGTGCGGCGAAAGCCGAAGTTCACGCCGGATGCGAGCAGCATGGTGTTATTCGGGCCAGGCGTGATCGAAGTGACGAGGGCGAAAAGCATGCCCGCAGGCAGGGCACTGAGGAATTCAGGGAACATGATCCGCGGCTCCGGGTAACGATTTCGAGTCAGTGTATCTGCCGCGTTCAGTACAGTACCGGTACAGATTGCCGGGTTTGTTGCAGTACGGATCAGGACGGTGACGGGGTGTCGCAGCGCGGGCCATCGGGTGCGTGTTTTGGGATAAAGTCCCGTCTGACGCGTCGCCGCGAAGCGCGGCAGTCGCATATCTGTTCATCTACCCGCCCGTGCGAGACGCACGCGTGCCCCTACGAAGGATCTTCGCCATGACCGGTCATGAGCAATTCCCTGCGTCCGTCTTGACGTTCGTGAGCGCCTTCGATGTCGATACGACGCTCGCGAAGCTCAAGACCGCGCTGACGACGGCGGGCGCCGTCGTGTTCGCCGACGTCGACCAGCGTGCCGCCGCGGCGCAAGTCGGGCTCCAGTTGCGCCGCACCCGGCTCGTCCTGTTCGGCAATCCGAAGGCGGGCACGCCGGTGATGGCCGCGAACCCGCATGCGGCGCTTGAATTGCCGTTGCGTCTGGTGGTCTGGGAAGATGACGCGCGGCGCACGCACGTGGACTATTACGACGTCGCACGACCGCTCAGCGGGCTTTACGGTATCCCGACTGGTCTGGTTGCACCTCTGCTGCACGTGCCCACATTGCTGCAGGAAGCGTTGCAGTAATTCACGGCGCTCAGGAGAGCGCCAGGCCGCGCCTGGCCCGATAGCGGCACGCACGCGCGTGACCGCCATCGGTGAAAGACGTGACGGACGCGACCGCTGTGGCAGACGGCCGTGCCTCAATGGGTGACGGGAACAGGGCACTTCGGCTGCGGCCAGCACACCTTACCCGTGCGCGATGGCCCGGACACGCTGTGCGTTTCGGCTGTGCCGCCATACGACATGTCGGTGCTGGACTGAGCCGATGCGTTCGCGTCGTTCGTCATGGTCTGGCGCGCCTGCGGTTGCGGGGCCCATTTACCCCGGGAATGAGCGGTGTCGGGCGTCCCGCTTGCCAGAGCGGCGACGCACAAGGCGGTCAACGCCAAACGGGTATTCATCTTCACACTCCTTCTTCAACGCGCCGCGTGCGACCAGGCGCGTCGCCCGTGCGGGCGGCACCGGCCGGCGCGCGCGAGGCACGCGCCACAGTGCCTCGCGCATTCGAAAGAAATGTCGGGATGCCGGCTCGGCGGCACGGCTGCCGAACGTGTTAGCCAACTGCTTCACGGGGATGCGCCCACGCAACGTGGGCGGCACAGCGCGGCGCGGCAAAAGGAGGAGGGGCGGAGCACGCAGAGAATGTCCGAACTGCCGATTCTGTTATAGCTCGTGCGCGAGAGAGTGCAACAGCCGTGCCGGGCGGGCGAGCGGCTCCGGAATCGCGAGGACGGCGAAGCCTGCTTCGCCATCTGTTCGCGTGACCGGTGGATCGAATGCGCACAAAACGCGTACAAAACGTGCACAACGCGCACACGAAACGCAGACCGCTTCGCGGTCCGCGATCGAACTTATCCCTTGTCGGTTGCGAGACGGATCGTCACGATCAGCGATGCGCTGTCGAGCGCCTCCAGCGCATGCGGCGTCCCTGCTTCGAGCAGCAGCATGTCGCCTGCCTGGATCGTGCGCGGTTCACCCTTCACGATGAAGCGCACCAGACCCTCCACGCATTGCACGGTGACTTCGCCGGGTGCCTGGTGCTCGGAGACGTGCTTGCCTGCGGGTAGCACGAGCCGGATGACTTCGAGCTGGTTCCCACGGATCAGCGTTGTGGACTTCGCGTCTTTAAGCGCGTTGCCGAGCGGCCGCACATCGAACGGCTCGCCAGGTGTTGCATGAGGAATGGCCATAAGAGTCTCTCATTGGATGACACCGGCCTGTTGTGCTGTGCGCACCGTTGGCCGGCAAAAAACGCAGCGCGTTGCGCGCGCACGAAACAAGTGTAGCGGTAAGTGTGATCTTCGCGTTGTTTGCGAAGCGCTGCAACGTGAGGCGGCTTTGCTTCTTGCCGCGTGTGCCGGGCGTGCCGGGCGTGCCGGGCGTGCCGGATGTGCCGGGAGTCGGGAGATAAAGCGAGAGGTACGGCGAGGAGTAAAGCGAAAGATAAAACAACAGGGCACGATCTCGGTCACGCGGGTCTGCGTGGAAATCGTGCCCTGCTCATCCTCGATACCGGCGCGGCATGCCGCGCGGGATCAGGGGTGCGGCTGCCCGGCGTACCAGGCTGCTGCCGTAGCGATCTCTTCGGGCGTCATGTTGCGCGCGATATTGCGCATCTGCTCGGAGATATCGTTGTGCCGCGAGCCATTGGCGAACGCCACCAGCTGTGCCTTGACATAGGCCGCGGGCAGTCCGTCGAGCCATGGGCTGCCGATCTTGTGATCGACGCCGCCGTGACACGACGCGCACGCCGGGATGTTGCGCAGCGGCGCACCGACCGCGACGATCGCGGGCGGATCGCCGCGCACGGGCACAGCGGGCTTCAGCGACGCGTAATAAACGGCGATGTCGCGCATGTCCTGATCGGAGAGGTCGCGTGACATCGGCGACATGACCGCGCTGACGCGCGCGCCGCCCTGGAAGTCCTGCAACTGCTTGTACACGACGGTGGCGGACTGTCCGGCAAGGTTCGGCGAATTCGCTTCGCTAATGCCGTGCGGACCGTGGCACATCGTGCAGCGCAGCGCGAGCGTCGCGCCGCGTCCGATCGACAGGCCCGAGGCGTCGTCGAACTGATGCGACTCGAGCTCGACGCGGCTCAGCTTGACGCTCGGCGGGACCGCCGATTCGACCGGGTGCCACTGGCGCGGTACGCCTGCCGCGCTGCAGATCGCGTTCCAGATGCCCTGGAACTGCGGATCGCTCTTCACGGAAGGCAGCCACACAAAGCCGATCAGTGCCGAGATGACGAAGCACACGATCGTCAAACCGACCGCCGCGCGGAACCACGCGTTCTTCAGGGAGAACAGCGATTCTTCATTCATCGTTGCGCTCCAATCCGGATAGCGGGCACGTTCGTATCGCTGTGCGAGAGCAGTTGAGCGATCGGGAACCCATAGTTGGTAACGGTCAGCGCGATCATGAGCACGATCCACAGGGCAACGCTGTTAAGTGCGACAGGCAACTTCGGCGATTCGTGAACCGGCGTGCTGAAGCGGTATTCCTCGTGTTCCACCTTCGGGCTGCGGTGGCCCTGAATCAGCACGACGAAGAACAGGATTGCCGAGGTCACGAGGATCAGTCCGCCGAAGACCGACATCACCACCAGGATGGCCTGCGGCGCGATGGCCGGGTTCGTGTAGTCGTAATAGGCCATGCGGCGCGGCATCCCCATGAGGCCCACGAGGTGCCACGGGAACGTCGTGACGATCATGCCGATGAACCACAGCCACAGCTGCCAGCGCATGAGGCGCCAGTTGGCGAGCGCGCGGCCCGTCAGGTGCGGCCACAGATCGTAGGCGATCGCGAAGTACATGATGACGATCGCGCCGCCGTAGATCAGGTGGAAGTGGCCCGTGATCCACTGCGTGTTGTGGATCGGCTGGTCGAGCTGGTAGCTCATGTTGATGAGGCCGCCAGCGCCGCCGAAGCCGAGCATGACGAACGAGAGCGCCACCGCCAGCATCTGCGGATTCTTCCACGGCAGCTTCGCGATCCAGCCGAAGGTGCCCTTGCCGCCGCGCAGGCGTCCTGCAATCTCGACGGAAGCGCAGATCGTGAAGACGGTCAGCAGCGTCGGCACCGAGACGAGCGCCGTGAACACCGACTGCACGAACTTGAAGCCGGAGCCCACTTGCGGATCGGCGAACAGGTGGTGCATGCCGATCGGCATCGCGATGACGAGGAACATGACGAACGAGATGCGCGCCATCGAATCGCTGTACAGCCGGCCGCCGATCGCGCGCGGCACGATCGTGTAGTACGCGATGTACGCGGGCATCAGCCAGAAGTAGACGATCGCGTGCAGCGTCCAGGAGAAGAACACGCGTGCCAGACCGGCGTCGATGGTCGTGCGCCAGCCGAATGCCACCGGCAGGATCTGGAACAGCACCTCGAGCGCGGCGCCGACGGCCGTCCAGCCCCACAGGAACGCGCCCGCGGTGGTGGCGAACATGGCGAGCGGCACCGGCTTGCCCGGGTTGTCGCGCTTCCATGCCGAGAAGTTCACGCCCATCAGCGCAACCCAGATCCACGAGCCCACCACCACGAGCACGACGCCGAGGTAGTAGAACACGTTGCCGATCATCGGCGGATAGAACGTGTAGAGCACGGAGGCGAGGCCCAGCGAGACCGGCACGGTCGCCGTGACGGCGCCGAGCGCGAGCAGGATGAAGCCGAGCCATGCCCAGCCCACGCCGATGAGCGGCCGCTTGAGCGCGAGTTCGGTGACGGCGTAGCCGAAGCCCATCGCGATCAGCGTCGGAAACGCGTAACCCATCACGGTGCCGTGTTCGGTGACCGAGCGGTAGTACAGCTCGGGGTCATGGATCCACGGATGCAGCGGGCTGCGGACATACATCTGCCACGCGCCGAGCAGGAGCGCAACGCCGAATACGATGAACGCGAGCCAGAAGTGAGACAGTATGAGTCGCTTGTTATTTAACACAGCTGAGTCTCCCCGCGTTTCCGGCCTGGGTTGCCATCTTCATGAATGTGTCCTTGTCGATGACCTTGACGTGCGCCCACATGCCCTGGTGCCCCGTGCCGCAATACTCGTGGCAGGGCATGAGGTGATCGGCGGGCTGGTTGAATTCCGTGCGGAACGTGGACACGTAGCCGGGTTCGACCATCGAGTTCAGGTTGGTATCGGTAATGAGAAAGCCGTGCACGACGTCGGCGCTCGTTGCACGAAACGTGACCGGCACGCCCGCGGGCACAACCAGACATTGCGGCGTGAACGAGTATTGCTGGGCGATGAGACGCACCGTGACCGAACCGTCGGTTTCGACAGCGCTACCGAGGTTCGATTCGACAAACTCGCCCGACACGTGCAGCGTGGCCGGGTTAATGGTTTCGACGCGCGAGGGCGGCATCATCGCCCAATGCAGGCCGGTAAAGACCGTCATCGCGACGAGCACGCACACAAGCGTGACCATGAGCACCGCCCAGCGGCGCTCCACGCGGGCCGCGACTTCGGCGCTGGCGTGGGAATCGATTTGGTTCGACATGGACCCGGCTCAGGTTATTGAATAATGCCGCGAGGCAAGAAAATGACGAAATAGAAAAGAAACCAGAGTGCGAACACGATGGCCGTCGCGATACCGGCCAGGGCGAGCGCGCCGCCCGGCCCGCGCTGCACGATTTCATCGACGCGCTTGTCCTGGGGAGGACCGCCCGGAATTTCTGGTACAGGAGTTTCGATCATCGTGAATGCCTCAGAAGAGCGGCGCCGAGCGCAACGCGTTGACTTCGCGGTCGGATACCGGCGTGCCGTAATTTCCCCATGCCGTGCGGATGTACGTCACCACGGCTGCGACTTCCTCATCGGAGAGCAACTGGGCGAACGGCGGCATGCCATAGGGCGTCGGGTTCTTGTGGGTGCCGGGCGGATAGCCGCCGTTGAGCACCATGCGGATCGGGTTCACGGCCGAATTCATCTGAATCGACTGGTTGGCCGCGAGCGGCGGGAAGCTGGGCGGCTTGCCCCGGCCGTCCGTCGCGTGGCAGGCCGCGCATTGCGCGTCGTAGATCTTCTTGCCGAGCGGCGCGAGACGGTTCGCCTCTTCGGTCACGAAGCTGCTGCGCGGCGACGTATCGACTTCGCCCGAGTGACCCGGCAGCGACTTCAGATAGACCGCGACAGCGCGCACGTCGTCTTCGGAGAGGTACTGGAAGCTGTCGTAGACGACTTCCGCCATCGGCCCGTACACGGCGCCGCGATTCGACACGCCGGCGTGCAGCAGTCCGACGATGTCGTCGATGCTCCACTCGCCGAGGCCCGCTTCCTTGTTCGACGTGAGCGACGGTGCATACCAGTTCTGCATCGGGATCAGGCCGCCCTCGAACCGCTTCGAAGGCGAATTGCCGCCGAGCGCGTTGATGGCCGTGTGGCACATAGTGCAGTGCCCGAGGCCTTCGACGAGGTAAGCGCCGCGGTTCCATTCCACCGACTGCGTGGGATCGGCCTTGTATTCGCCAGGCCGGAAGAACAGCGTGCGCCAGCCGAGCAGCAAAGCGCGCTCGTTATACGGGAAACGCATGTCGTGCTCGCGGTTCGGCTGGCTCACCGGCGCGGTCGACATCAGATACGCGTAGATCGCATCGGAGTCGGCACGGGTGACCTTCGTGTACGACGCGAAGGGCATGGCCGGATAAAGCAGCGAGCCGTCGCGCGACTTGCCGTCGTGCAGCATGGTGTAGAAGTCGTTGGCGCTCCAGGCACCGATGCCGTTCGTCTTGTCCGACGAGATGTTCGGCGTGTACAGCGTGCCGAATGGCGTCTCCATCGCGCGGCCGCCGCCGAACAGCTTCTGGCCGGGGACCGTGTGGCACGCGATGCAGTCGCCTGCGCGGGCGAGGTACTCGCCGCGCGCGATGACTTCAGCGTGGCTGCCTGCGGCGGGTGCGGCGGGCTGCGCGTGCACGGGCGCCGTGCTCGCGCACAACGTTGCGAGGAAGAACGGGATGAGGGATCGAAGTTTTCGCACGTCGAGGCCTCGGCTTAGTTAGGAACGCTGCCGCATTCGAGCGGCAGGTGCGAAGGCGCCGCAGGCGTCGGATCCGCAGGTGCGGGCTGGGCGGCGAGCCATGCTGAGATCGCCGTGATTTCGCGGTCCGCGAGGTGCGAAGTGATGTCGTGCATACAGTTGGGGTTCGCGGTGCGGCGCGTGCCGAACCGGAATGCGCCCAGTTGTGCGCTGATGTAATCAGCATGCAGGCCGACAAGGCCCGGAATTGCCGGTCGCATACCCGTGAGCGTCTCGCCGTGGCAGGCCGCGCAGGCCGGTATCTTGCGATCCGGTGCGCCGTGCTTCACGAGCTGCTCGCCGAGCGCGAGCGTCGCCGCGTCGACCTTCGGCTGGGCGGGCGCCGGGTAGGGCGGACGCTCCTGCGCGAAGTGCTCGGCGACGGACTTGAGGTAGTCGTCGGGCAGATACGCGAGCAGATAATTCATCGGCGGATAACTGCGTCCACCGTCGCGGAACGCGATCAGCTGGTTGTAGAGGTATCCCGCGGGCTTGCCGGCGAGACGGGGAAAGTAGTCGTTATCGGTGCCCTCGCCATGCTCGCCATGACAGGCGGCACATCCGAGCACGCGTGCCTGCATCGTGTCAGGTGCGCGCTCCGTCGGCGGTTGCGCCGCGAGGAGCGGCGCGCACGGACCAAGCAGCGCCATGACTAACAGGCTGATTTGTTTTCTCAAAGATGCCCTCGCAAGGGTTGTGATGGCACAAAGCCTGATGCAACCGCGTTTCGAAGAAGCGCTGCGCCCCATCACGCTATGTGTTTAGTTCCGATTTTGTTGCGTGTTTGCTGTGAAACATTATCCGAGAAATTTGACATTTAGCGGTAGAACGTTATGCAAAAAAGAGAAAACGCTATCGACGTGCGATAGATCATCGCTTTATGTTTGCAAACACTATATAGCGTACCTAGAAACGTTCGAATACGTATTAGTTGTGTGCCAGGCGCCGTGTGCGAGTTTCGCCGAGATGGGCCGTTTATTGCGATGCAACTATTTGCCGCACCCTGCGCACCCGTTACCGGCATTGATCCGCCGCATCCCGACCGCATACTTAACAGATTGTTGACACCGCCTTGCAGCACGCATGTCAGCGCAAAAAAATCGGCTTCTTGCGCTGAAAGTTGTCCGATCGGCCAAATGCTCGCTGCATTCATATCAGTGTTGTCCGTATTTGAAGGAGGGCACCTGTCAAGCGGCTACTGCGGGACTATGGACTTGTTGGCCATGTTACGTATTACGCATCGATACCGCCAGTCGGGTTGTTATTTGTAATGTCGGATTGTTATTTGTAATGCCAGGCCTGGAAAACATGATATCCGTCAAATAATCGGCCATACATTTGCCATACACCGGCCATGCATCTGACAAACGTCGACCACACGTTCGCCAGGGGCAGCAATGGGATACGGGTTCGCCTTGCGTTAGACTCCATCAGGCCCTGTCAGCGACGACACAATATGGATCGAATCGATGCGATGAAGGTATTCATCGCCGCACTGGACGAAAACAGTCTTGCGGGCGCGGGCCGACGGCTGGGCCGCTCGCCTGCGGCGGTGAGCCGGGCCATCGCGTTCCTCGAAGCGCATACCGGCACGCCGCTGCTCTATCGCACGACGCGCACGATCAAGCTCAGCGAGGCGGGCGAGCGTTACGCGCTGGCCTGCCGGCGCATCCTCGTGGATCTCGAAGAAGCCGACATGCTGGTGGCCGACGAGCGCTCCGCGCCGCGCGGCCTCCTCAACGTGACCGCGCTGGTGGCCGCCGGTGAAGACGTGCTGCGCCCACTGCTCGACGAATTCATCGATCGCCGCCCGGAGGTGTCGATCCGTCTGCAACTGCTCGACCGTCCCGTGAGCCTGATCGACGAGGGCATTGACGTGGCCCTGCGCTTCGCGCATCTCACCGATTCGACGCTGGTGGCGGTTCCCATCGGCGAAGTGCGGCGCGTGGTGGTGGCGTCGCCCGACTATCTGGCCGCGCATCCCGCCATCCACGAGCCCGCCGATCTCGTCGAGCACCGGATCATCTTCATGACGCACTTCGGGCTGGACTCGTGGAGCTTTCCGACCGAGGGCCGCGCGGCGATTCCGCAGGTCGTCCAGTTCGCGCCGCGCTTCATCGTCAACACGATCCGCGGTGCGTTGGCCTCGGCTGTGGCCGGTCGCGGCGTCACGCGCGTCTTTTCCTATCACGTCGCCGAACACGTGAGGACGGGTGCGCTCAAGATCGTCCTGCGTGACAGCGAGCACGCGCCTTTGCCGATTCATCTGCTGACACCGTTCGGCCGGCTTGCGGTACCGAAGGTGCGCGCGTTCGTCGATTTCGCGACGCCGCGCCTGCGCGCGCACTTCGCTGAATTACAGCGCGTCACCCACCGCGATTGAACCGCCGTGTGGAAGAATGGCTTCCGGATGGCGGGGATTCCCCCTATTCCAGCACTAATCTAGACTCGGCCCCATCGACTTCGAGCGCCCCGAGCGGCGCCAATGGCACGGAGAGCCCCATGCAGCCCGCAGCAATCCAACCACGCGCAGCAACGCCTTTCAACGTCTGGCGCGCCACCGTTTCCGGCGCCGGGGCGAGTCTGATCGGCATCGGTCTCGCGCGGTTTGCGTATACGCCGCTTTTGCCCGCGATCATCGGCGCGCACTGGTTTCCCGCGACGACGGCGGCCTATCTGGGCGCGGCGAAGCTCGGCGGTTATCTGGCCGGTGCGCTCGTGGCCGGACAACTGGCCCGCTGGGCGAAGCCCGCGACGGTGCTGCGCGCGCTGATGCTGCTCGCGACGATTGCATTCGTCGCGTGCGCCGCGCCCGTTTCGTTCTTGTGGTTCTTTCTCTGGCGCTTCGTTTCGGGCATATCGGGCGGCGCGCTGATGGTACTGGCTGCGCCGACGATCCTCTCCCACGTGCCGCCGTCGCGCCGCGGTTTCGCGAGCGGCGGGATCTTCACGGGGATCGGATTAGGCATTGCGGCATCGGGAACCATCGTGCCGATTCTGCTGCGCCACGGACTGACCGCGACCTGGCTGGGCCTCGCCGTCGTGTCGCTGCTGCTGACGATGGTCGCCTGGAACGGCTGGCCGGAAGCGGACGCGCCGGTTCACGTGGCGGCAGCGCATCACGCGCATGCTCATCCGCGAACGTTTCCCGCGAAGGGCGTGCGTCTGCTCTATATCGAGTACGGCCTGAACGCCGTGGGTCTCGTGCCGCACATGATCTTTCTCGTGGACTACGTGGCGCGCGGACTCGGCAAGGGTGTCGACGCAGGCGCGCAGTACTGGGTCTTGTACGGGATCGGCGCGATCATCGGGCCGCTCGCGTGCGGCCATCTCGCCGATCGCACGGGTTTTCGCGCCGCGCTGCGCGCCGCCTGGCTCTTGCAGGCCGCGGCGGTTGCGATTCCCGCGATTGGTCTCGGGCCGGTCGGACTCATGATTTCGAGCGTCGTGGTCGGCGCGTTCACGCCGGGCATCGTCCCGCTCGCGCTTGGCCGCGCAAACGAGCTGCTCATGCATCACCCATCCGCGATCAAGGCCGCCTGGAGCCGCGCGACGACGAGCTTCGCTATCATGCAGGCGCTCGCCGCCTATGGTCTCTCGTTCGTGTTCTCCAAAACCGGCGGTGATTACACGATGCTGTTCGTCATCGGTGCGGCCGCCCTGGTCGTCGCACTGGCCGTCGATCTGTTTGGCGCGTTGAGGGCAGAATGAACGCGCTGGTCTCTGCGTCGTCGGCCGGATATGAACTCGTCGCGTTGCGGCTCGCCGCCGGGCTCGCGGGCGGCGTGATCGGCGTGCATCTCGGATTGCATTCGGTGTTTTTCGTCACGGCTGCGCTACTCGTTGCGTGTGCCGGACTCGCGCAGTGGGCGCGCGGACGGCAGCCGCTTCCAGCGACAAGCGGGCCTTTATTCGAGGAGAAGGACAAATGAGCCAATCATCCGGCAAGCGAACCTTGCTGACTCTGCTGGGTATCGAGAAGCCGATTATTCAGGCGCCCATGGCGGGCGTGAGCACGCCCGAGCTGGCGGCGGCCGTTTCGAACGCGGGCGGGCTCGGCTCGCTCGGCTTCGGCGCCAGTAATGCCGAGCGTGCGCGCGCGGCCATTCGCGCAACGCGTGCGCTGACCGACAAGCCATTCAACGTCAACGTTTTCTGCCATCAGCCCGCGCAAGCGAACGAGGCAATCGAGCGCGCGTGGACGAACTGGCTCGCGCCCGTGTTCGAGAAGTACGGCGCGACGCCGCCCGCTACGATGCGCGAAATCAATCAGAGCTTCCTCGTGGACCGCGAGATGCAGAAAGTGCTGATCGAGGAGAAGCCAGCGGTGGTCAGCTTCCACTTCGGGCTGCCACCGGCCAACGTGATCGCCGAACTCAAGCAGGCGGGCATCACGCTGTTTGCAGGCGCAACGAATCCCGATGAAGCCAGACAGGTGGAAGCGGCGGGTGTCGATGCGATCGTCGCGCAGGGCATCGAGGCGGGCGGCCATCGCGGCGTCTACAACCCGGATGCGGACGACCGGCTCGGCACGTTCGCGCTCACGCGGCTGCTCGCTCGTTCGTGTCATCTGCCCATCATTGCCGCGGGCGGCATCATGGACGGCGCGGGCATCGTTGCGGCGCTCGCGCTCGGCGCGCAGGCCGCGCAGCTCGGAACCGCGTTCGTCGCGTCCGCCGAGTCGCCGATCGACGAGGGATATCGCCGGGCGCTGCTGGGCGACGCGGCACGGCACACGACCTTCACGAAGGCCATCTCCGGGCGGGCCGCACGCAGCGTCGTGAACCGCTTCACCCAGCTCGGCGACGATCCTCGCGCGCCGCAAACTCCGGCGTATCCGATTGCCTACGACATCGGCAAGGCGCTCATTGCAGCGGCCAAGGCGAAGGGCGAATTCGGCTACGGCGCACAATGGGCCGGGCAGGCTGCGGCGCTCTCGCGCGCGTTGCCTGCGGCGGAGCTGGTCGCGAAGCTCGAAGAAGAGATGCGCGCGTGCGTAAACGAGATGCGTGAGATCGTGATCTAGCGCGTCACGGTGTCTTGCGACGCGCCGGCGCGTCGGAGACCGTCAATTGATTGATGGGATCGAACGCGCGGTTCTGGCTGTGGTGGGTCAGTGCGCCAGGCCGTCGCCAAGCCGGGCCGGCCGACGGCGGCCTGGGTGTTATCGCGGCAGGATCTGCGCGATGACGACGAGTTCGACTGGCACGTTGGCGGGCAACTGCGTGTGCGAGAATGCTGAGCGCGCGTGCCCTGCCTTATCGCCGAGCACTGCGGCGAAGAGATCCGATGCGCCGTCGAGTACGGCAGGCTGGTCGTAGAAACCGTCGACGTTGCTCACGTGACCTTCGACGCGGACGATGTGATGCAGCCGCTCGAAACCGCCCAGGTGCTTCCTGATTTGCGCGAGCACGTTGAGCGCGGTGATGCGGGCGGCGAGCTTGCCGTCTTCGATGGTCAAGGCTTCGCCGACGCGTCCCGTATAGGCGAGCTTGCCGTCGACGAGCGGCACCTGGCCGGAGATGAAGAGCAGATTTCCGGCTTCGCTCGTCGCCGTATAGTTGCCGAACGGTTGCGGCGGGACGGGCAAGGTGAGGCCGAGATCGGCGAGTTTCTGTTCGATGGGCATTGTGTACTCCTTGACGATGCCTTGCGCTACAGGAACAATTGAGCGCCGCACGCCATGGGCTAAAACGCTATTGTGGCGCTACGCCGTCTCGTTCATCAACTGCTCGCGGATCTTCAGCAGTTCCGCATGCCGTTCCGCGCTGGTATCCGGGTAGCTCAGTTTTAGCGCGCCGAGCGTATCGAGGATGATCTGCGAGACGATCAGCCGTGCGTCATCCTTGTCGTCCGCCGGGACGATGTACCAGGGCGACTGTTCAGTGCTGGTCGCGGAGAGACATCTTTCGTAGGCGTCCACGTAGTTCGCCCAATACTTCCGCTCTTCCATGTCGAATGCGCTGAACTTCCAGTTCTTGTCCGGATCGTCGATGCGTTCGATGAAACGCTTGCGCTGCTCTTCCTTCGACAGGTGAAGGAAAAACTTCACGATACGCGTGTCGTTGCGGTAAAGATGCGCTTCGAACTCGGAGATCGAACGATAGCGTCCATTCCAGAGGGATTTACCCGATCCGGCTTCGAGCGACAGGCCTTCGCCGCCCAGGATGTCCGGATGGACGCGCACGACCAGCACTTCCTCGTAATACGAGCGGTTGAAGATGCCGATGCGGCCGCGCTCCGGCAGATCGCGGGCGGTGCGCCAAAGAAAATCGTGCTGAAGCTCCTGCGCGCTCGGATGCTTGAAGCTGAATACCTGGCATCCTTGCGGATTGACGCCGGACATGACGTGCTTGATGCAACCATCCTTGCCTGCGGCATCCATCGCCTGAAAAACAAATAGCACCGCGAAGCGATTGTCGGCATAAAGTTTCTGCTGTCGTTCACTCAGCTTTTTGACGTGCTCGGCCATTGCCGCTCGATACTCATCCTTTGACTCGCACAGGGGCTTGATGCGTGTCGGCCATTTTTTAAGTTCGATGGTTTGACCTTCACGTACCCGGAAATCATCGGAATGAATTTTCATGGCGCCTTTTCGAGGGTGACATCGTTGCGAACGGTAACAGACTTTTAAGCCTGGCATCAATCCCCGAGCGGGATGAACACGTTGAACTGCCCCTCCTCGGGATGCCGCGAGCGATGGCCTTTGCCGATTGTGTCCTCCACGAGCACGACCGTGCCCGGCTCGCAGCGTCGGCAGTCACCGTCGCTCGTCTCGAACTCGACCCAGCCCGTCAGCCAGATGACGAATTGACGGACCGGCGTGGTATGCCAGTCCGCCACTTTCAGGCCGGCAGGCACCCAGCCGAATCGTACTGATTTCGCCTGTTCCCACGCCGATAGATAAATTGGCGGAATGCCCGGAAACAATTCGAGCGGCGTGAGCGGAATATCCTGATCCTCGAAATGGGACTCGCCGTTGGCGTCGGCGTAGATGCGCAGGCATTTCATGAGGCACCTCCTCGGGACGTTTCTCGTACGTTCGCGATTGCCGGTTTCCCCATGCTAGTCCGGAACCCCGCGCAGCGTCGAGCCAGGCTCTGCTGGAGCGTGACAAATCCTTGTCTCAGGTGTGACACCTCGATCCAGGTAATTGCCCTGGCTAGCTGTTGCTGGTCCATCTTCGTAACCTCCATTCCAACATGAATTAACCACTTCAAATAAGGTTGATCTGGATCGCGACAGCCCGCGTCATCGCACCGGTCACCCTGCAGCAGGTGCGGAACGTAACTGGGATACGTTCTGAAACGAGGCGATCCATCTCGCGAAGTCGTATTTGATTAAAATCAGCGAACGGGGCCTCGAATTCGGATAACTGAGGAGACGAGACGATGAATTGCAAGGTCGCCGGTGCAGCTGCCCTTTGCTGTTTCACCATGATGCAGGCCCATGCCGATATCGTGCTGGGTGCGTCGGTACAGCAAACGGGATCGGACGCCAATACGGGCCGCTATTACGTCGATGCCTACAATTTCGCGATCGACAAGATCAACGCCGCCGGCGGGGTGAATGTAGGCGGCAAAAAAGAAAAGCTGGCGCTCAAGGTTTACGACAATCAGTCGGATCTGAATCTCAGCGTTCGCCAGTATGTGCAGCTCGTCAGCCAGGACAAGGTCAATCTGCTGCTCGGACCGTTCGCGAGCAATTACGCGCTGGCCGACTCGGCCGTTTCCGAGAAATACGAAGTGCCGATGGTGCAGGGCGGCGGTGCGTCCGACCAGATCTTTGCGCGCAAGTTCAAGTACGTATTCGGCACGCTGCCCGCCGCGAGCGACTATTTCGGTTCGACGCTGGCGATGATGAAGGAACTCAAGCCGGTGCCGGCCAAGGTCGCGTTGCTGTTCGCCGACGATGCGTTCGATGTTTCGGTGGCCAACGGTACGCGGCCGCAACTGAAGCAGGGCGGTCTCGATCTGGTTTTCGAGCAGAAATACGCTTCGAATGCATCGGATTTTGGCTCGATCATCGCGCAGTTGAAGGACAAGCAGGTGCAAGCCGTGCTTGTGGCAGGCCACGAAACGGAGGTTCTGAACTTCATCCGCCAGGCCAAGAGCCTGAATTACTCGCCGATGCTGTATTCCTTCACCGTTGGCGTACCCAGCGCGGATTTTCGCAAGTCGATTGGCGCCGATGCCAATTACGCGTTCGGCATGACCTCGTGGATGCCGTCGGCACAGCAGAAGGACGCCTGGTTCGGTGACGGGGAACAGTTCGCGAAGGCGTGGAAGGCGAAGTTCAATTACGAGCCCGACTATCACGCCGCCAGTGGTGTGGCCGATGTAGAGGCAGTGGTCCATGCAATCGAAGCGGCTGGTTCCGTCGATCCGAAGAAGGTGCGCGATGCGCTGGCCAAGGTGGATTTCCCCAGCCTCTATGGCCAGATCAAGTTTGCGGACAACGGCCAGATCAGCCTGCCCCAACAGGTCATTCAGGTGCAGAACGGTGGGGTGAAAGCGATCTACTCCAACAAGTTCCTCGCGCAACCGCTCTATCCGATGCAGCCGTGGGACAAACGATAATACCCACGCCAATACCCGCGCTTAGACCCGGTCTGCCACCGAGAGGGATCGATGCAACTGCTGTTTCAAGTATTGCTTAACGGGGTGCTGCAAGGAGGTCTGTTTGCGCTGATGGCACTGGGGCTGTCGCTCGTATGGGGCGTGCTCAACATTGTCAACCTTGCGCACGGCGCTTTCATCATGCTTGGCGGTTACGTGGTGTGGGTGCTCTATACGCAGACGGGCATCGATCCGTTCGTGCTGCTGCCGGTAGCGGCACTGGCATTGTTCGTCATCGGCTACGCGATACAGCGAGGGATACTGAACCTCGTGATTCGCGGGCCGATGTTCAACACGCTGCTGATCACCTTTGGTCTCAACGTGGTGCTGACCTATCTCGCGCAAATCATTTTCAGCGCGGATTACCGCACGATCAATCCGTCTTACGCGGGCCGCAACGTCGCATTCGCCGGGGCCACGCTGCCATTGGTGAACCTGAGCGCCTTCGTCATCGCCATTGCCTTGACGCTCGGCATCTGGGTGCTGCTGTTGCAAACGCGCATGGGCCGGCGCATCCGGGCCACGGCACAAAACCTCGTAGCAGCGCGTCTCTATGGTGTCGAGCCGCGCAATCTCTATGCGCTGACCTTCGCCATGGGCGCGGCGCTCGCCGGCGTGGCCGGCGGGTTGTACGGCATGGTCTCGCAGCTCAATCCCTATATCGGCGCGACGCTCACCGCCAAGTGCTTTGCCATTTCGATCATTGGCGGTCTCGAGTCTCCGCTCGGCGTGATCGTCGGCGGGTTGGTACTCGGTGTCGTCGAGGCGTTTACGTCGCTGTGGCTGGGGTCGACCTTCGTCGATGCGGTGAGCTTCGGTTTGCTGGTGCTGGTTCTGATCGTGCGGCCTACGGGGCTGCTGGGGCGGACGGTATGAGGATGTTGATGAAGTGGCTGTGGCCGGTGCTGCTGGTCGCACTGATCGCGCTGCCCTGGTGGGGATCCGACATTCTGCTGCAATTCGGAATCGATGCGTTACTGCTCGCCACGCTCGCCCAGAGCTGGAATATCCTCGGCGGCTACACTGGCTATGCGTCGTTCGGGCAATCGGCCTTTTACGGGTTGGGCGCGTATGGCGTGGCGATCGCCATGGTGCAACTGAATCTGCCTTTCGTGGCGGGCATGGCGCTCGGCGTGGTGTTCTGCGTGGTGTTCGCATTGCTGATTGGCGTTCCCGTGTTGCGCCTGAAGGGGCACTACTTCGCCATCGCAACGCTTGGGCTCGCACAGGTTGCGGGCGCAATCGTCTCGAATATCGGCTTCGCCGGAGCCAATATCGGCCTGGTCTTGCCGATGCTGAACAATAATCTGCTGTTCTATGAAACTGCCTTGGGCCTGCTGGCGGCGGCGACGGCGACCGTGTGGTGGCTCTCGCGCAGCCGCTTCGGTTATGGCCTGATCGCGATCCGCGAGAATGAGGGCGCCGCGGCGGTCATGGGCATCAACACCACGTTGTACAAGGTGCTGGCCTTCGTGATCGCAGGGGTATTCGCCGGTCTTGCGGGCGGTGTGCACGCGTACTGGATTACCTTCCTCGATCCCGCCGGTGCGTTCGATCTCACGCTCAACGTGAAGATGATCATCATGACGGTGTTCGGCGGGCCGGGAACCGTGTTCGGGCCGGTGGTCGGCGCTTTCCTGCTGTCCGCCATTTCGGAGGTGCTTGCCGCCAAGGTCACGAGCATCGCGGCACTGTTTTTCGGCGTCGTCATCGTTCTCGCGGTGGTGGCGATGCCGCGCGGTCTCGCGGATCTGCGTCGGCGCATTGCGCGCCTCGGTCTCGGCTATTTCGCGGACAACATCCGCCGCAACAAACTGTGAGTGCGTCATGAGCGGCGAACCTATTCTCGAAGTGCGCAACCTCACGCGCCGTTTCGCAGGCCTGACGGCGGTGAAGGACGTGAGCTTCACGCTCGGCCACGGCGAAGTGCTCGGGCTCATCGGTCCCAACGGTGCAGGCAAGACCACGTTGTTGAGCATGATTTCGGGCACGATTGCACCCAGCGAGGGCAGCATCGTTTTCGAGGGGCGCAGCATCGTTCATCTACCGGCGTTCCGGCGCGCACACCAGGGCATTGGCCGTACCTTCCAGATCATGCGGCCCTTTCCCGGATTGTCGGTGCTCGATAACGTGGCGATCGGCGCGCTGTTCGGCCGCACGAACACGAAAGTGCTCGCGCAGGCGCGCGAGGCTGCGCGCGCCTGCCTTGACCGCGTGGGCCTCGCAAAGCGCGTCGACCAGCGTGCCGACGATCTCGGCGGCCCCGATCGCAAGCGGCTCGAACTGGCCAAGGCGCTCGCCATGTCGCCGCGCATGCTGCTGCTCGATGAGGTCATGGCGGGCCTGAATCTGGTCGAGATCGATGAAGTGATCGATGTCATCCGGTCGCTGCGCGGCGAGGGTTTGAGCATTCTCGTGATCGAGCACGTCATGAAGGCGGTACGCAGCCTGAGCGATCGTGTGATGGTGTTGCATCACGGTGAGCGCATCGCGGAAGGGACGAGCGATGCCGTACTGAGCGATCCGGCGGTGATCGAGGCTTATCTGGGGAAGCGCAAATCATGAATGCCATCGTGGCCGACAGCCGTGCAACGGACGCGATGCCGCTGCTTCATGTGAAGGATCTGAGTGCGGGTTACGGCGAAGCGCCGGTGCTGGCGGGCGTGTCGCTCGACGTGCACGCCGGCGAACTCGTTGCACTCGTGGGCAGTAACGGCGCGGGCAAGACCACGCTGCTGCGCGCGCTGTCGGGCTTGATCCCGGTCGCCTCGGGGGACATCGTGTTCAACGGCGTGTCCGTTGCGGGCTCAACGAGCGACCGGATTTTTCGCGCCGGTCTCACTCAACTACCCGAGGGGCGGCAGCTGTTCGACCAGATGACGGTCGAGGACAACCTGCTCATGGGCGCGAATCTGCGCAACGACAGGGGCGCAATTGCCACCGATCTGGAGCGCATGTACGCGATGTTCCCGCGTTTGAAGGAACGTCGCCGCCAGATCGCCGGTACCATGTCGGGTGGCGAACAGCAGATGTGCGCGATGGCGCGTGCGCTGATGTCTTCGCCGCGCGTGCTGATGGTCGATGAGATGAGCCTCGGCCTTGCGCCGGTCGTGGTGCTGCAGCTCATGGAGATATTGCAGCAGGTGCGCATGAGCGGTGTGACGGTGTTGCTGATCGAACAAGACGTCCACATGGCGCTCGAGCACGCCGATCGCGGTTATGTGCTCGAAACGGGGCGCATTGTGCTTGAAGGGCCGGCAGGGACGCTGCTCGACAACCCGGAAATCCAGGCGGCGTATCTGGGTGTTTGATGGGCGTATCGATGGGCGTATCTGTCCGCGCAACTATCCACGCAACTACGCGCGGGTGTTCTTCCGGCAGCTAATCGATATTCGGCAACAAAAAGCGCTCGAATAGGGATCATGGCTTGAAGCGGGATCACGCAAGCTGCACGCTATCCCGCCTTCGCAGCCAGGGCTCTACATGTCGCCTTCCTCGCATCCGCATTCGGCTTCGGTTGCAATCACGCGATGCAACTGCACGAAGCGCTCATTAACCGGTGTCTGAAAAAGCGGGTCGGCGGGCCGATCGGGGCTTGCCTGCAGAATTGAAGACCAGTCATCGGCATCCAGATGGCGCGTCGCAGCGGGGAATATCGTGAGTTCCTCGAACGCCATGTTATGCCGCAGCCGTTCCGCATACAACCGGATACGAAACTCCAGAAGGTCTCTGGACATATTTTCATCGCGCACCATCGATTCGAGGTCCCGAATCAACTCGTTCCCCAGAAGCGCCAGCGTCGCGTGCTGGGCGGACAGCTCGTTCCCCAGTTGGGGATCCAGCGCCTGCTTTTCGAGCAGCTTGCCGATGATGCGGTCCTCCAGCGCGTGGTGATTCACATCGGGAAAGCGCGTCAGGTAATACAGGGCATCCACGAGCAGTGCGCTGTTCGTCTCGGCCCGTTCGTCGCGAAGCATCGATTGGCGCTCAAGCAGGCTCACGAGGCGCTCCAGACGACGGTGCTCGGCGATCAGGTTGTCAACGATGCTCGCCATGGTTGGCCTCGCGCGATTGCGCCTCTTCTTTCATGACGTCGAGCGCGAGTGTCGAATGTGCGTAAGCTGCACCCGCACGCATCTCGGCCGCGACCCAGATCGCTTCCATTATTTCGTTTTCCGATGCGCCGGCTTTCAGGGCTTCCTTCGTGTGACCACGAATACAGTAGGGGCACTGCGTCACGTGAGCGACTGCCACGGCGATGAGCTGTTTCGTCTTCACCGGCAGCGCACCGTCTGCAAATACGCTGCTACTGAAAGCCCTGAATGCAGCGAGCGGTTCTGGTGCGAGTTCCCGGCGTAGTTTCGCAATTTCCGGGCCTGGTTGCGGATACATTGAGTTTTCCATCATTCACCTTCTGCGAAAAATGCGGACGTTAGCAATCGATATCCTCGCACGCTGTACTCAGATCGCCCGGCGCGCAAGCATGGTTTTGATTTGCCCTATCGCCCTGGCCGGATTCAGGCCTTTGGGGCAGACGTCCGCGCAGTTCAGTATTGAACGGCACCGAAAGAGGCGGTACGGATCTTCCAGGTTGTCGAGTCGCTCACCGGTAGCCTCGTCGCGGGTATCGACCAGAAACCGGTAGGCCTGCAGGAGGCCGGCAGGGCCGACATATTTATCTGGATTCCACCAGAACGAGGGGCACGCGCTGGAACAGCAGGAACACAGGATACATTCGTAGAGGCCGTCGAGCTGATCGCGTTCCTCCGGCGTCTGGCGCCTTTCACGCTCGGGTGGGGGCGTGTTGTTGATCAGGTAGGGTTTGATCGAATGGTACTGCTTGAAGAACGCGGTCATGTCCACGATCAGGTCGCGAACGACGGGCAACCCGGGCAGAGGCCGCAGGACGATATGGCGGGGAACGTCGTTGAGGTTGGTGATGCAGGCGAGTCCGTTCTTGCCGTTGATGTTCATCGCATCCGAGCCGCATACGCCTTCGCGACACGAACGCCGAAAACTGAGTGTCTCGTCCTGGGCCTTGAGCCGGACAAGTACGTCAAGCAACATCCGGTCATCCGGGGTGGTCTCCATCTCGTACGTTTGCATGTACGGCGCGGAGTCCCGGTCGGGATCGTAGCGGAAGATTTCGAAAATTCTTGTGCCACCCACGATGTACCTCCTCTGTGGAAGAGATTTCGCTTTGGGTGCGCGCTGTTCCCTGCGTTGATCTACTCCCCTCGATCATAGACGTGAGGGTGAGCGATCGCGTTGAGAAAGCCCCACCGGCGAGCCAGCCAACCGTAGCCGCGCGGCACGTAAGCGAACACTGCAGTGCTAGCGTTGAGCTATTCGAACGTCATATCCGACCTCGAAAAAGGCAACGAGGAATTCCTCAGGGTAAAGCCATGACTCTACATTTACCGTATTCTCTCGCATATCCGTATCCACCTTCGCGTCAGGGTCAACGGAAATGACGGCCTTCGAAATTTTAAGTATGTCGCCGTCGTCGAGCTTTTCGAGTATGTCAAATTTCATCGATCCTCCATTCCAGGAAATGGCGTGAACGTCCCGTGCAGTTGTTGCAGATGTGCCGTTATCTAGAGTCTTTGTCGCATTGCGGTTGAAACTCGCACTGCGAAATCAGGCGTGGCATTGCGCGTGGCAATTCGGTGAACGGGAAAAAGGTGGGGGTGCACTTCCCGGTCTCTCGACGATTCTTGAGTTGCGCTCTGCATTTGCCACCCTCTTGAGAGGCCATCCAGAACACTTTTCCAGACGTCCTGGCATCGTCCGATGCGCAGGCGATCGCCCGCGAGGGTTGCCTGAAGGTCAAGACAACCGGCTGATGACCTGATTGAAGCGATGGAAGGGCGCGGCGAAAGCCGGCCGGGCATGACGGATGCCATGGTGAGTTTCGTCTGATGCGGCGCGGCGCAATAGCGTCCTCGCACAACTTCGAGACGATGAGCATGTTCTTCAATGCGTCAACATATATCACACCGTGATGAACGTGCCTAGAGGCGGAACATCGGCCGATAATCCGCGGTAATTCTTATCGAAGACCCGTATATGCGCCGCTGGGCGGTCAGCGGGCGTTGCGCCCGGTGGGACTCTGTTACGTTGGCGAAGCGGCGACGCAAGACGTGGATATGAAGCGGGCAAAATCGCCCTGCCAGGGGTACTGGTATCCGGCGGCGATTATCGGTTGAGCCGTTCGCTGGTACTTTCGCTTCAACTTCCGCCTGCGTGATATCGAGGCGTTGCTGCTTGAACACCGCGTGAGCGTGACGGGGGAGAGTCGCTGTCGCCGGTGCGATAAATTCGCACGTTGCCTTTGCACGTTTCCACCAATGCGAAACGCGCCAGCTTTCAACGCCGAAGTCCCGATTCCCCGTTGTATCGGAGATCGAACGGCGTTGTGAAGCTGACGCGGTTCACGATGTGACCAGGCACTCGCAGAATGCCGATGGTCGACGCTCAGTGCATGGCAATGCCTTCGAGCACTTCGTCGTGTTCCTCACGTTCCTTGAGGTACGGCGTGCGGTAGCCTGAGTTGACGCCCCAGTAGTAGAAGGCGAGTGCAACAAGCGCGACCACCAGCATGTCCCAGCCGTAGGGAAGCACGTTGGCGCCGCCAAACTCCTTGCTGCCGATCAGCGAGAGAAGCGCCATCACGGGCAGGTAGGCGCACAGCCACCATGC
>NZ_JBHSMP010000044.1:0-14883 GCF_042655705.1 Paraburkholderia denitrificans
ATGGCTGCGAATGTCGGAGCCAGGTTGCGGACGAGATTTAATCGCCAAACCTGCTCCAGCGGGAATGCCGCATGTGAAACAGACTGTTTCAATATCTGGGAGATATGTCGGATTCTTGCTTAACCCGTTGTTATAAAAGGAAAATGGCAAATTATGGCTGTCACGGAGCTATCATTTTTTTGTGGTACTCACGCGACGCGCGCAAACGTAAAGACCCGCTCCGGCACGGGAAATCACTCGTGTATGACGATGCTCCCCTTCAACGACAACGGCATCGTTATTGCACATGGGAATAAGGCGCCCGTGCGCCGCGTTTAACGCTATGTCGACGCCTGCGTTCGCGATGAACCGGCATTTCGGCATCGTCGGTAATTGTGTGATGCATACCTCGCTGGATATCTCCGGGCGGGACGTCCTGCGAATTTCCCCAACAGGAGATCACCATGAAGCGATTTCGTATTTTTCTTGCGTGTCTCGTCAGCCTCGGAATTGTCTCGGCCTCAATGTCCCCGGCGGCCGCGGACGACAACATGAATCAGAAGAACGACAGCTCATCGAACAGTTCAGGCAATTCGAGTTCATCGAGCGGCGGTTACTGAACGCCGTACGCCTTAATGCACAGTCCGCTGCCGGAGACCGGCGCGGACCTGTCGCCTTCTGCATTACCGCACCCTCGCGGCGAAGCCTGCACGCGTCTCGACGAAAAATGCCGCAGATCGTTCGATCTGCGGCGTTGCGGCAGGCCAGTGAACGCAGGTGCGCAGCGATCAGACGCGCTCGATTGCGATGGCAATCCCCTGGCCCACGCCGATGCACATCGTGCACAGCGCAAAGCGGCCCTGCGTGCGTTGCAACTGATACAGCGCCGTCGTCACGAGACGCGCGCCGCTCATGCCGAGCGGGTGGCCGAGCGCAATCGCGCCGCCGTTGGGATTGACGCGAGGATCATCGTCGGCGACGTCCAGCATGCGCAGCACCGCCAGCCCCTGCGATGCAAACGCCTCGTTCAGTTCGATCACGTCGAATTGATCAATCGTCATGTTCAGGCGCGCGAGCAGCTTTTGCGTGGCGGGCGCCGGACCAATGCCCATCACGCGCGGCGCGACGCCGGCTGTCGCCATGCCGAGCACGCGCGCACGCGGCGTGAGCCCGAAGCGCTTTGCGTTCTCTTCGTTGGCAAGGAGCAGCGCGCACGCGCCGTCGTTGACGCCTGAAGCGTTGCCCGCCGTCACCGAGCCGTCCGCGCGCACGATGCCCTTGAGCCTCGCGAGCGCTTCGAGGCTCGTCTCGCGCGGATGCTCATCGCGCGAAACGACGATCGGCTCCCCTTTCTTCTGCGCAATCGTCACCGCGACGATTTCCTGCGCGAGCGTGCCGTCGCCCTGCGCGCGCGCCGCCTTTTGCTGGCTGCGCAGCGCGAATGCGTCCTGATCGGCGCGGCTCACGTTGTAGTCGACGGCGACGTTCTCAGCCGTCTCGGGCATCGAATCGACGCCGTACTGCTGCTTCATGAGCGGATTCACGAAGCGCCAGCCGATGGTCGTGTCGTAGATCGCCGCGTCGCGTGCGAACGCGCTCGCGGATTTGCCCATCACGAACGGTGCGCGGCTCATGCTCTCGACGCCGCCTGCGATCATCAGGCCAGCCTCACCGGCGCGGATTGCGCGCGCGGCGCTGCCGACCGCATCCATGCCCGAACCGCACAGACGGTTCAGCGTGCTGCCGGGCACCGCCTCCGGCAACCCCGCCAGCAACAGCGACATGCGCGCAACGTTGCGGTTGTCGTCGCCAGCCTGGTTTGCGCAACCGTAGATCACGTCGTCGAGTGCCGACCAGTCCACGTCCTTGTTACGCTCCACCAGCGCTTTCATCGGCACAGCGCCGAGATCGTCCGCACGGACATGAGCGAGGGCGCCGCCGTAGCGGCCAATCGGCGTGCGAATCGCATCGCACAGAAAAGCTTCCGCCATGCAAATCTCCTGATTGATGGGCAGCGCAGAAGGTATTCAACGAATGAACGTGCCGCCCGGTGCATTTGTTCTATACACGAACCACAGATCGTTAGTTGAACATTTTTGCCCATCATAGGTGGGCCGCTGAATGCATGTCAAGCGGGTGTCAAACCGGTCTCAAGTGGGTCTCAAGCGCACGAACGGCCCTGTCGCAAGTGAAACGGCCGCACAGACGTGAAGTCTGTGCGGCCGTCAGGCACGCGAGCGGGGCCGGAGTTTAACGCGACATCATATGCATGGCGACGTTGTTCATGACCCAGACCGTGCCGAAAATAAGAAACGCGGCGGCGACCACGGTATAGCCGAGCGAAATCATGTTCATGCCGCGTCCCGGCCCGGAATTCAGATGCAGGAAGAACACGAGCTGAACGATAACCTGCACGAACGCGAGAACGGCCAGCACGGCCAGGGCGCTACCCGAATCGAGCGCGCCGTACCACACGACGCCGAACGCGGCCGCGGTGAGGATCACCGAAAGGATAAAGCCCAGGATGTAGCTACCGGTGCTGCCGTGAGCCTGCGAGTGAGAATGAGCCATTTAGACCACGCTCCCGAGATAGACAAAAGTGAACACGCAGATCCACACGAGGTCGAGGAAGTGCCAGAAGAGGCCCAGACATGCGAGGCGGCGGATTTCGTGCTCGCCGAGCTGCGGCCTGAGGAGCACGTGAATCATCATCACGGCCATCCAGATCAGACCGATGAAAACGTGCAGACCGTGCGTGCCGACCAGCGCGAAGAACGACGACCAGAACGCGCTGCGCTGCGGACTCGCGCCTTCCGCGATCAGTTGCGAGAACTCGCGCAGTTCGAGAAACAGGAACAGCGCGCCGAGCAGGAAGGTCACCACGAGCCACTGCATGACCTTGCCGGATTTCTGCTGGTACGCGTTCAACATCGCGAATCCGAACGTGATGCTGGAGAGCAGCAGCAGTCCGGTTTCGATCGCCACGCCCGGCAGCTCGAACAGGTCCTTGCCCGTGGGGCCGCCCGCAAACTGATGCCAGAGGCTCGCGAACGTCGCGAACAGCGCGGCGAACAGCACGCAGTCGGTCATCAGATAGGTCCAGAAGCCGAATACCGAGTGCGACTCCGGGTGGTCCTGGTGATCGGATTCGGCGAGGTTCGCCTGATTGGTTTTCTGTAACATCAGTTGGCCTCCAGTGCGACCGCGGCGCGGTGACGCTGTTCTTCAATTTCGCGCACGCGCTCGGCAGGAATGGTGTAGCCGTCGTTATTGCCGAAGCTGCGCGCCGCGACCGTCACCACGATGCCGACGAGCGCGAGCACGGCCAGCCACGTGATGTGCCACACACCCGCAAAGCCCAGTACGAGGCTGAACATGCCGACGATGAAACCTGCCGACGTGTTCGACGGCATATGGATATCGCGGTAGTGCGCTTCGAGACCGAGGCCACGCCCGGTTTCCTTCATGTGGGCGAAAGCGTCGATGTCGCTCACGTGCGGGATCACCGCGAAGTTGTAGACCGGCGGCGGCGAGGACGTGGCCCATTCGAGCGTACGGCCGTCCCACGGATCGCCCGTCACATCCTTGCTTTCCGGCTTGTTGCGGTGGAGGTACGCCTCGACCCACGACACGATCTGGATCACGATGCCAAGGGCGATGATGGCCGCGCCGATCGCCGCGATGACGAGCCAGATCTGCCAGTCGGGGTTGTCGTAGTGGTTGGTCCGGCGCGTCATGCCCATGAACCCCAGCACGTAGATCGGCACGAACGCCACATAGAAGCCGACCAGCCAGCATGCGAACGACGCCTTGCCGAGCTTCTCGTTCGGCTTGATGCCGAAGATCTTCGGGAACCAGTAGTGAAGGCCCGCGAGGAAGCCGAACACCACACCGCCGATGATCGTGTTGTGGAAGTGCGCGATGAGGAACAGCGAGTTGTGCAGCACGTAGTTCGCACCGGGAATCGCGAGCATCACGCCCGTCATGCCGCCGATCGTGAACGTCACCATGAAGCCGATCGTCCAGAGCACCGGCGTGGTGAAGTGGACACGGCCGCGATACATCGTGAACAGCCAGTTGAAAATCTTCAGGCCCGTGGGGATCGCGATGATCATCGTCATAATGCCGAAGAACGCGTTGACGTTGGCGCCCGCGCCCATCGTGAAGAAGTGGTGCAACCACACGAGGAATGCGAGAACCATGATGGCGCACGACGCGTACACCATCGTCTTGTAGCCGAACAGCGGCTTCTTCGAGAACGTCGCAATGATCTCCGAATAGATGCCGAACGCAGGCAGCACGAGGATGTACACCTCAGGGTGGCCCCACGCCCAGATCAGGTTCAGGTACAGCATGGCGTTGCCGCCGCCGTCGTTCGTGAAGAAGTGCGTGCCGACGTAGCGGTCGAGGCCGAGCAGCGCGAGCGCGATCGTGAGAATCGGGAACGTGGCCATGATGAGCACGTTCGAGCACAACGACGTCCAGGTGAAGACCGGCATCTTCATGAGGTTCATGCTCGGAGCGCGCATCTTCAGGATCGTGACGAAGAAGTTGACTGCCGAGATCAACGTGCCGACGCCCGAGAGCTGCAACGACCACAAGTAATAGTCGACCCCCACGCCCGGACTGTATTGCAGCTCCGAAAGCGGCGGATACGCGAGCCAGCCGGTCTGCGCGAACTCGCCGACCACGAGCGAAATGTTGATCAGGATCGCGCTGATCGCCGTCATCCAGAACGACAGCGAGTTCAGGAACGGGAACGCCACGTCGCGCGCGCCGATCTGCAGCGGCACGATGATGTTCATCAGGCCGATCATGAGCGCCATCGCCATGAAGAAGATCATGATGACGCCGTGCGCCGTGAAGATCTGGTCGTAGTGGTGCGGCGGCAGATAGCCCGGCGAATCGAATGCTATGGCCTGCTGGATGCGCATCATCACGGCGTCGGCGAAGCCACGCAGCAGCATGAGCACGGCGACGATGATGTACATCACGCCGATACGCTTGTGGTCCACGCTCGTGAGCCATTCGCTCCAGATGTACTTCCACTTTCCGGTGACGGTCACCAGACCGCCGACAGCCAGCACGATCAGCGCCATGAACGCCGCGGCGCCCATGATGATCGGCTGATCGAACGGAATCGCTTCTAAAGTAAGTTTGCCTAACATGCGTTACCCCTCAAATTTCCCGTCAACACGGCAGACAGCGTCACGGAAATCGGTGACGTGGCCGTTGTTGTATTTCGCGACGATGTTGTTGAAGAGCTTCGGATCGACTCTCGAGAAGTGCTGCACGGGATCCTTCTCGCTCGGCTTCGCCACCGCCGCGTATTCGTCCATCGAGAGCGACGCCGACGACGCCCTCACCTTCTCGACCCATGCGTCGAATTCCTGCTGGCTCGTGGCAAGCGTGCGGAACTTCATGTCCGAGAAGCCCGGGCCGCTGTATTGCGCCGACAGGCCCGCGTAGTCGCCCGCGTGGTCGGCGATCAGGTGCAGACGCGTCTGCATGCCCGCCATCGCGTAGATCTGGGTGCCGAGCTGCGGAATGAAGAACGAATTCATCACCGAATCCGACGTGATGCGGAAATTCACGGGCGTGCCGACCGGCATGGCGAGCTGGTTCACCGTCGCGATGCCGAGGTCCGGGTAGATGAAGAGCCACTTCCAGTCGAGCGCCACGACTTCGACGTTGATCGGCTTGACGTCCGATGTGAGCGGCTTGTAGGGGTCGAGCTCGTGGGTGGTCTTCCAGGTGATGATGGCCAGGTAGAGGATGATCAGCGAGGGAATGGTCCAGACCACGATTTCGATCATCGTGGAATGGGCCCATTTCGGCGCGTAGGCGGCGTTCCGGTTCGACGCGCGATAGCGCCAGGCGAAAAACAGGATGAGGAAGATCACCGGCACGATGGCGATCAGCATGGCGACCGTCGAGGTGATGATGAGCGACTTTTCGGCAACGCCAATGCTGCCCTTCGGGTCGAGCAGCGCAAAATTGCCGCTACACCCCGATAGTGAGACGGCCAACCCACTGCCGAGGAGGACGAGCCATCGTTTGAAGGCTTTTCTTTCTGTCATGTTTGCACGCTTTCCCTTTGAAGGACCTTTGACGCATTACGCCGTTGACACATCACGCAGTTGACACATGGGGCAGTTGACACACCGGGCATTTGCATCGCAAAAAATCCACGACAAATGCACCCACGCTTGAAGCGGCGCAATTTTACGTAAGGAATCCTGTTCAAAAATTGATCCACGCCAAATATTACCCCGCAACGAAGACCAAATTCGCCCGGGTGCGACGTAATGGCGCAAGTAGTCCTACAGATAATAATTAAACATACGAAGCAATGTTTAAAGGTAATTAACCTTTATGCGAAAACTGTCAGAAAAGCCTGGAAATCGCCGCCGTAAAAACGGCGGCATTAACGATTCTGGCGACCCGATTCCCGGCTTTGGAGAAGCCCTTCGGATCACCGGATTGGATCGCGTGACGGTAACTCGATCCCAAAAAAACGAATTCGACGGTGCCCACGAGCCATTTTTATTTGCTCTTATTTGCTCTTATTGGCTCTTCAACCAACCTCGGCGGGCGAGGGGCGTCCGGCGCACGCGAATATTTGCATCACGAACGATCAGACAGATACGATCGAACCCAGCCCAATCCAGCCGACGTCGCCCCGCGCGGCCGGTATTCACAGCCGATCCAGCCGCCGTAACCCAGTTCGTCGAGTAGCGCGAACAGATACGGGTAGTTCACCTCGCCGGTATCCGGTTCATGCCGTTGCGGCACGCCTGCGATCTGCACATGGCCAATCCCACCGATGTCGCGCCGCAGCTTCATGGCCAGGTCGCCTTCGACGATCTGACAGTGATAACAGTCGAACTGCACGAGCAGGTTCGCTGCGCCCAGCGCGGCGCGGATCGCTTGCGCGTCGTCCTGACGGTTCAGCAGGTAGCCGGGCATGTCGCGCGGGTTGATCGGCTCGATCAGGACCGTGATGCCCTCGGACTGCGCCTGCGAAGCCGCCCAGGCCAGATTGCGCAGGTAGCACTCGCGTTGCGCCTCGTACGGCGTGTCCGCCTCGCGCAACCCCGCCATGACGTGCACGCGCCGGGTGCCGAGCGCGCGCGCGTAGTCGAGCGCCTGGTCGATGCCGCGGCGAAATTCGTCCTCGCGCCCCGGCAACGACGCGATGCCGCGCTCGCCCGCCGCCCAGTCGCCGGGCGGCGCGTTGAACAGCACCAGTTCGACGCCGTTCTCGTCGAGGCGCGACTTCAGGTCGTGGGCGGGCAATTCGTAGGGGAACAGGCACTCGGCCGCCGCGAAGCCGTCACGCGCCGCCGCCGCGATACGGTCGGCAAAGGCGTGTTCGGCGTACATCATCGTCAGGTTGGCCGCAAAGCGGGGCATGGTCGTGGTCTCCTTTCAGTCGGTTGGCATGCTTCTGTGACGGCGCGTCAAAGTCGCTCGCCGCAGCCGCTAGCATAGTGTTTCGTGCGCGTCGCGCGCCCGGCCCGCAGGCGCAGCGCGCGCAAGCCCGCTGCACGCGGGCGCGCCGTCGCCTGCGCTGCCTGTTGGCGAAACAGGTCGCATGCGCTATTGTCGTAGGCTCCTTACGCGCCGCTGCCGGACACATTCCGACGCCTATGACCTCCGCATCCAGTGCCTCGCCCGCCCGTTCCGCTGAGCCCACGGAGACTCCCGACAAACCGGGCGACTCCTACGTGCAGTCTTTCGCCCGCGGGCTTTCGGTGATCCGCGCGTTCAACGCCGAGCATCCCGCGCAAACGCTCACCGACGTCGCCGCTGCCACCGGCCTCACGCGCGCCGGCGCGCGCCGCATCCTGCTCACGCTGCAGACGCTCGGCTATGTCGAGACCGAAGGGCGGCTCTTTCGCCTCACGCCGAAGATTCTCGACCTCGGTTTCGCCTATCTCACGTCGATGCCGTTCTGGAATCTCGCCGAGCCGGTCATGGAAGAACTATCCGCCGAGGTCCACGAGAGCTGCTCGGCGGCTGTGCTCGACCGCACCGAAATCGTGTACGTCCTGCGCGTGCCGACGCACAAGATCATGACGATCAACCTCTCGATCGGCAGCCGGTTGCCGGCCTACTGCACGTCGATGGGACGCGTGCTGCTCTCGGCCCTCGACGATGCGGACCTCGACGCGACGCTCGGCTCCGCCCCGCTCTACGCGCACACGCCGCGCACCGTCACCGACAAGGACGAGCTGAAGAAGATCATCGCCCAGGTGCGCGAGCAGGGCTGGGCCATGGTCGACCAGGAACTGGAAGGCGGCCTGATTTCGATTTCCGTTCCGATCCGCAACCGCCAGGGCCGCGTGATCGCGGCGATGAACATCAGCGGCAATGCGCAACGCACGTCGGCGAAGCAGGTGGTCAAGTCCTTCCTCCAGCCGCTTCAGGAAGCCGCGCGGCGCGTCTCCAGCATGGTCGCGCAGCGCACCTGACGTTCGTTGGTGCGGGTTGGTGCAGGTTGGCGCGAGTTCAAGTACATCGCCCGCGCTCCGGTCTGCGCCCGGCCGCGACGCGGCGCACGACATCGACGAAGACTTCGCCCGCGTCCTCCAGACGGCCCGAATTGTCGATACGATCGACGCTTGCGCCCGCCAGCGCATCGAACGGCGCCCGGCGCGCAAGACGCGCGGCGATCTGCTCAGGCGTCTCGCGGCCGCGCGCGGCGAGCCGCGCAGCGAGCACTTCGAGCGCCGCCTCGATGTGGACGAACCGGGTCTGCGGATAGCGCGCCAGCGCTTCGCCCGCATGGCCACGCGAGCCGTTCACGATCACCGTGCAACCGTGCGCGAGCCACTGGTCGATTTCCACGCCGATGCCGTAGCGCAGCGCGTGGCTGCGCCATTGCAGCGCGAAGAGGCCGCGACGCGAACGCGCCTCGAATTCGGGGTCGGTCAACGCGATGTGGTTTTCGCCGCCGCCATCCGCGCGCGTGATGTAGCGGTGCGCGAACATCACGCCGTCCGCCGCGAGGCGCGTTCGCGCAAAGTCGAGCAGCGAGTCCTTGCCCGCACCCGACGGTCCCATAACGTAGATCAGCGACGCCATCACGCGCGCCGCTCCCCACGCGCAAACGCCGCGCGACGCCACAGCACGAACGGCGCTCCCGGCTGCGGCTCCACGAAGAGTGCGACACCGTCCACCGGCAGCGCCCCGGCGTCGTGCATCCGCGCATTCCACGCAGCGGTCAGCGTATCGCGCGCATGTGCGTCGTCGAGCGAATCGGAGAGCGTCATGTGAAAGCGGTATTCGTCGAATACGTACGGATAGCCCCACTCTTCCACGTACGCGCGCTGGCGCGCGGTAAGCGGGGCATCGAGCCGGCGCGTGCGTTCGGCGCAAGTCGGCTCGGCACGCAGCGGCACGAGTGTGCGCAGCGCGTCGGCCGCGACTTCGCGCAGCGCGGCATCGCCCGCATCGTCGGCGGGGCGCAGCGCGACGAACCGTCCGAGCGTCGCGGCCTTCACGGCCACCTCGAAACACGCGCGCGTCGCCGCCCATCGCTGCGCGGCGGCGAACAGCGCATCAGGCGTCACGCCCGGCGCGAGACGAAAGGGCGGGACGAGCGTGCCGTGCCAGCCATAGCGGCGCGGCGCCACGGTCAGCGCGGCAAGCGGGCGCGAAAGACCGGCGGGCTGCGGCGAACTCAACGGCTCATGGGTTTCCGCATCGCGGCCGAGCCACGCGCAGCCCTCATGCCACCACGCCGAATCGCGCGGCGGCGCATAGTAGATCGCAAAGCGCGACGCGTCGTTCCATGCTTCGATGTCGAGCGTCATACGTCGTGCTCCACCATCAACTGCACGCGGTCCGCCGCGAAATGCGTGATGCCGTATTTGATCGGCACGCCGTTCATGTCGACGTCGACGTTCTCAACCCACAGCACCGGCTGCTGCCGGTTGATATTGAGCCGCCGCGCCACTTCCGCCTCGGGCAGCACGCTGCCGATGCGGCTCCACTTGCGCAGATAATCGGTCACGCCGTATTCGGCCAGCGCCTTCGATGCGCTTTCGACGCGCTCCATCACTGCGGGCAGATCGGCGAACCGCGCGGCCGGATACCAGTTGCGCGCGTAGGTAAGCGGCACGCCGTTCGATTCGTGCAGCGTTTCCAGCCGGTAGACGAGTGCGCCCGCGCGAATGCCGAGCGCCTTTGCGACCGCGGGATCGGCCTTCACGCGCGATGAGGCGAGCAGTTTGCCCGCCGCCGAATGCCGGTGCCGCTGAAGGTTTTCCGTAAAGCGCGTGCGCTTGCCGATCGTGTAGTCGATCGCGCCCGGCTGCACGAAGGTTCCGCGCCCCTGCTCCACGCTCACGAGCCCGAGCGCCGCAAGGCCCAGCATCGCGCGCCGCACCGTATGGCGGTTCACGTCGAAGCGTTTGGCCAGCTCGCCTTCGCTCGGCAGGCGGCCATCGTCGCCGAAGCCTTTCGCCGCGATCTCGGCCGAGAGTATCTGCTCGATCTGGCGCCACACCGCCACGCCCGCGCCGCGCTCAAGCTGCGCGCCGTGCAGCGCGTCGTCGTTCGATGTCATGGTGCTGTCATTCCCTTCGGTTTGAATGGCGGTTTCCGCATTGTAGTGCGCGAGGCGTGATCGAAATATGAATCATCTCCTACATCGCGTTGCAACAAGCGGGCATTTGAACGTACAGACGTCTAGACGTCTATATAAATCGATGCTCCAATGACGACGCCTGCAGCGGCGCATTGCCGCAATGAGTGCCGCAATGCGCGCTTGGCCATCACGTTCACGACACAGGAATCCAGATGAACGCTTCTTCCGCCCCGCCTTCTGCCGCGTCGCGGCGCGCATGGATGGCGGTGCTCGCCCGCACGCCGCGCGCCGAGCTGGAAGCGGCGCTCGCTGCCGCGCTTGCTACCGCGTTCGGCGGCAACGCCGCACCGCCCTTCGACTGGCTGCGCGCGCCGCAAACAGGTCTCGCGATGGTGCGGGGCCGGATCGGCGGCACGGGCAACGCCTTCAATCTCGGCGAAGCGACGGTGACGCGTGCAACGCTGCGTCTTCATGCGGCCGACGGCGGCACGGTCGGCGTCGCATGCCATCTGGGTCGCGACAAGCGCCGCGCCGAACTGGCGGCGCTCGCCGACGCGCTCCTGCAACAGCCAGAACGCCACGCACAGTTGCATGCGCAACTGATCGCGCCGCTTGCCGCGCGCCTCGAAGCACGGCGCGACGCTCGACGCAACGAAACGGCCAGCACGAAAGTCGAGTTCTTCACCATGGTGCGAGGTGATGCATGAATCACGCAGTACAGACGCCACAACCCACCGACACCGCAGACACCGCACGCGCCGCGCTCGACACACTCGACGCGCTCCTTCCCGGCTTTGCCGATCCCGTCCACGACACGCAAGCGGTGTTCCGCGCGCTGCTCGACGCACTGGCGCGTCCGGGCCGCATCGGCGTGATCCAGGCCGCCCTGCCCGCCGCCGACACGACGCCAGGCGCCACAGGCGTGGGACGCGCGGCATTCGCGTCGCTGCTCGCGCTGTGCGACTACGCAACGCCCGTTTGGCTTGCGCAGCCCGATGCAGCGCTCGCCGCCGCATTGCGCTTTCACTCGGGCGCGCCGCTCACCACGGTCGCGGCCGATGCCGCGTTCGCCTATGTCCACGACGCCGCCGCGCTGCCGTCCCTCGCCACGCTCGCAAGCGGCACGCCCGAAACGCCTGAGCAGTCGGCCACGGTGTTCGTGCGCGTCGACTCGCTCACGGACGGCGCACCGGTCACGCTGCGCGGACCAGGCATCGAAGATGCGCACACCATCGCGCCGGTCGGCCTGCCCGAGCGGTTCTGGCACGAGCGCGCCGCGCTGGCCGCGCTGTTTCCGTGCGGCATCGATTTTTATCTTGTCTGCGACGACCAGCTCGTTGGCCTGCCGCGCACGACTCTTGTGGAGATGAACTGATGTACGTCGCCGTCAAAGGAGGAGAGCGCGCAATCGAAGCGTCGTGGCGGCTGCTCGACCAGGCACGCCGTGGCGACACGCGCGTGCCCGAACTGAGCGTCGCGCAGATCCGCGAGCAGATGCGCCTCGCCGTCGCGCGCGTAATGACCGAGGGTTCCGTCTACGACGAGGAACTCGCCGCACTCGCGATCAAGCAGGCAGCGGGCGATCTGGTCGAAGCGATCTTTCTGCTGCGCGCCTATCGCACGACGCTGCCGCGCTTCGGCTACACGGAGCCCGTCGAAACGGAACACATGCAGGTGCAACGCCGCATATCGGCGACGTTCAAGGATGTCCCGGGCGGGCAGGTGCTCGGCGCGACGTACGATTACACGCAGCGGCTGCTGGATTTCGCACTACTCGCCGAAAGCGGCGAAGTGGACGAAGAGGCGGACAAAGAAGCGGACGACGATGCACCGCGCGCGGCGCGGCCTGCGGGCGCGACCGGCGAGCCGATGCCGCGTGTCGTCTCGCTGCTCGACAAGGAAGGCCTGATCGAACAGGAAACGCCAACACTCGACGCACCCGAACCCGGCGATCTCTCGCGCGAACCGCTCGCGTTTCCGGCAGATCGCACGATCCGTTTGCAGAATCTCGCGCGCGGCGACGAGGGCTTTCTCCTTGCGATGGGGTACGCAACGCAGCGCGGCTACGCGCACTCGCATCCGTTCGCTGGTGAAATCCGGTTTGGTTCGATATCTGTAGAAATGATGCTGGACGAGCTGGGCGAAGCCGTCGAGATCGGCGAAATCGAACTGACCGAATGCCAGATGGTCAACCAGTTCGCGGGCAGCAAGGACGTGCCGCCCACCTTCACGCAAGGCTACGGCCTCGCCTTCGGCCACGCGGAGCGCAAAGCCATGGCCATGGCGCTCGTCGACCGCGCACTGCGCGGCGGGGAACTTGGCGAGACGCTGGCCTCGCCGACGCAGGGCATCGAGTTCATGCTCTCCCACAGCGACAACGTCGAGGCATCGGGCTTCGTGCAGCACCTGAAACTGCCACACTACGTCGACTTCCAGTCCGAACTCGAACTCGTGCGCAGGTTGCGCGCGCAACATCACAGCCCGCCCGGGCAGAATGAGGAGGCCGCATGAACGCACCCGCTTCCGTGCCCACCCGCATACCCACCGGCGTGCCCGCCGCAATCGCGTCGCACGAAACGCAGGCCGCCGACGGCTACAACTTCGCGTACCTCGACGAGCAGACGAAGCGCATGATCCGCCGCGCGCTGCTGAAGGCGGTCGCGGTGCCTGGCTACCAGGTGCCGTTCGCCTCGCGCGAAATGCCGCTGCCCTACGGCTGGGGCACGGGCGGCATCCAGGTGACGGCGGCGATCATCGGCGCCGACGACACGCTCAAGGTGATCGACCAGGGCTCCGACGATACGACGAACGCCGTGAACATCCGCCGCTTCTTCGCGCGCACGGCGGGCGTGAAGACGACGCGCCGCACGCAGGACGCGACGATTGTCCAGACGCGTCACCGCATTCCGGAAACGCCGCTCACGGAAGCGCAAATCCTCGTGTATCAGGTGCCGATGCCCGAGCCGCTCTTCCGGTTGGAACCGCGCGTCGCCGAGTGCAGGAAGCTGCACGCGCTCGCCGATTACGGCCTCATCAGCGTGAAGCTCTACGAGGACATCGTGCAGCACGGCAGCATCGCGACCACCTACGATTACCCGGTGACGGTGAACGGCCGCTATCTCACGTCGCCCTCGCCGATCCCCAAGTTCGACAATCCGAAACTGCATATGAACCGCGCGCTGCAACTGTTCGGCGCGGGCCGCGAGCGCCGCATCTACGCGATTCCGCCTTATACGCCGGTGCGCAGTCTCGACTTCGACGACCATCCGTTCGAGGTGCAGCGCTGGGAGCACGCGTGCGCGCTGTGCGGCTCGCGCGAGAGCTTCCTCGATGAAATGATCGTCGACGATACGGGCAAGCGCATGTTCGTCTGCTCGGACAGCGATTACTGCCACGACCGCCGCGAACGCGCCGAACACGACGATCAAGCGGACGAGGCTAGGGACGCGCATGCCCCGCAAAGCGGAGAACGCGCATGACGCCCCTCTTGAGCGCCCGTCATCTGACGAAGCAATACGGCGGCCGCAACGGCTGCCGCGACGTGAGCTTCGACCTCTATCCCGGCGAGGTGCTGTGCATCGTCGGCGAATCGGGCTCGGGCAAGACCACGCTGCTCAACACGCTCGCGCTGCGCACCGAAGCCGATTCGGGCGAACTGCACTATGCGGGCGCCAACGGCGAAACGCTCGATCTGCGTGCGCTTTCCGAACCGCGCCGACGTCTGCTCACGCGCACCGAATGGGGTTTCGTGCAGCAGAACCCGCGCGACGGGCTGCGCGCGGGCGTCTCGGCCGGTGCGAATATCGGCGAGCCGCTGATGGCCGTCGGCGCGCGCCACTACGGCCAGATTCGCCACACGGCGCAGCAGTGGATGGAGCGCGTCGAACTCGACGCCGCGCGTATCGACGAATTGCCCTCGGCGTTTTCGGGCGGCATGCAGCAGCGTCTGCAGATCGCGCGCAATCTCGTCACGGGGCCGCGCCTCGTCTTCATGGACGAGCCGACCGCCGGGCTCGACGTTTCCGTGCAGGCGCGCCTGCTCGACCTCCTGCGCACGCTCACCACGACGCTGCATCTCTCGGTGCTGATCGTCACGCACGACATCGGCGTCGCGCGCCTGCTCGCGCACCGTCTCATGGTGATGCAGGGCGGCACGGTCGTCGAATCGGGCCTGACCGACCAGGTGCTCGACGACCCCCAGCACCCCTATACGCAGACTTTGGTGGCCTCCGTGCTGCCGGTCTAGGAGACTGTCGGATTTTCGGGATAGGCGGTCATCCGGCGGACGGAGCCGGGCGTTAATGAAT
>NZ_JBHSMP010000045.1:0-74170 GCF_042655705.1 Paraburkholderia denitrificans
CGTCAGGCTCCTTATGCTGTATCCGAAACCCCGGTGTCTCCCTGAGCGCCGGGGTTTCGGCGTTTACGTCCCGCCTGGGGCAGACGAGGCTGCGCGGCAGCGGTCAAGGCGAACAGTTAAAGCCGCAGGGCACATGAAGCAGCGCACATGAAAAAGCCGTCCCGAAAGACGGCTTTTCTGCATTCAAGCTCGTGACGATCTACTTCTGCGCAAGAAACTTCGTCGCAAGCTGCACCCAATACGACGAGCCAACCGGCAGCAACTGGTCATTGAAATCGTAGCTGGCGTTGTGCAACATGCACGGCCCCGCGCCGTGGCCCGCATCGCGATGGCCACCGTCGCCGTTACCCAAAAACGCGTAGCAACCCGGCTTCTCGATCAGCATGAACGAGAAATCCTCGGCGCCCATTGTTGGCTCGACGCTGGCGTTCACGCGGTCCTCACCGACTATCTCGCGCATGACCTCCGCAGCAAACTGCGTTTCCTTGCTGCTGTTTACCGTCGGCGGATAGTTGCGGTGGAAGGTCACCTCAGCGGTGCAATCATAGGCTTCGGCCGTGCTCGCAACGATCTTGCGTAGCCGCGATTCGATCAGATCGAGCGTATCCGTAGTGAACGTGCGAACAGTCCCGGCCAACCACGCGTCATTCGGTACGACATTGACCGCATCGCCGGCGTGAATCTGTGTGATCGACAGCACCGCCGTGTCGAGCGGCTTCTTGTTACGCGTGATGATACTTTGCAGCGCATTCGCGATCTGCACCGCGGTGAATACGGGATCGTGTCCATAGTGCGGCAGCGCCGCATGTGAACCGACGCCTTTAATGTCGATCCGGAATTCGTTGCTCGATGCCATGATCGGGCCTTCAGTCACGCCGAAGTGACCCGCCGGCATGCCCGGCCAGTTATGAATCCCGAACACGGCGTCGACGGGAAAGCGCTCGAACAACCCATCCTCGATCATCGCTTTCGCCCCCGCGCCGCCCTCTTCGGCAGGCTGGAAGATAAACACCACCGTGCCGTCGAACTGCCCGTGCTTCGCGAGATATCGGGCTGCGCCGAGCAACATCGCCATATGGCCATCGTGCCCGCACGCGTGCATCTTGCCTTCATTGCGCGAGCGGTGCTCGAAGGTATTCAGTTCGTGGATCGGCAGCGCGTCCATATCTGCGCGCAGCCCTACTGAGCGCGTGCCGTTGCCCCGTTTGAGAACACCGACAACGCCGGTTTTGCCCATTCCGCGATGTACGTCGATCCCCCATCCTGCTAACGTCGATGCAACCAGATCAGATGTGCTGGTTTCTTCGTAGCGCAGTTCGGGGTGAGCGTGAATCGTTCGTCGGAGGGCCTGGATTTCGCCTTGGGCGGACTGAATTTCCGGGATCAGTTTCATGGCGGACAGTGCGCGAGCGGGTGAGCACCCGGGATTGAACCGGGTTTGAATAGACCATTCTACGCCCAACCCCTTTTTTTGCTTTAACGCTTCGGGATCCTCGAACGATCAAAACACCCAAGAGGCGATGAGCTGGATAGCGGTCGATGTCGGCGGCAAGGCGACACTCTGCGCTGGCTGGTCGCTTGTCGCGTGCCGCCGCCGTTCGAGTGCTGCATCTAACTTGCTGATTCGCAGGGTTAAGCACCGATGCTTCCGTGCTACGATCCAGTTTTTAGCACGACCATTCGAAAAATAAAGGAGACGACGCCGCATGGAAAAAGTCTGGCTGAAATCGTATCCCCCCGGCGTTCCCTCGGAAATTGATCCGGGCCGCTACGCGTCGATCACGGCGCTGCTTGAAGAAAGCTTTAATGCGTATCGGACGAGGCCCGCTTTCGCATGCATGGGCAAGCAGATCACTTACGGCCAGCTTGACGACCTCTCGCGCCGGTTCGGGGCGTGGTTCCAGTCGCGCGGCATCGCGCGCGGCGCACGCATCGCCATCATGATGCCGAACGTGCTCCAGTATCCGGTCGCGCTTGCCGCGATCTTGCGCGCGGGCTACGTGGTCGTGAACGTGAACCCGCTCTACACGCCGCGCGAACTCGAACATCAGCTGAAGGACAGCGGTGCCGAAGCGATCGTCATCCTTGAGAATTTCGCGTCGACGCTTGATGCCGTCCTCGCGAGGACGAGCGTCAAGCACATCGTGGTCGCCTCGATGGGCGATCTGCTTGGTGTGAAGGGCTGTCTCGTCAATTTCGTCGTGCGGCGCGTGAAGAAGATGGTGCCCGTGTGGACCTTGCCGGGCCACGTGCGGTTCAACGATGCGATCGCCGCCGGTTCGCGCGCACAGTTCCAGCCTGTCGAGCAGTCGGGCGACGACGTCGCGTTTTTGCAGTACACGGGCGGCACGACCGGCGTTTCGAAGGGCGCGACGCTGCTGCATCGCAATCTGATCGCCAACGTGCTGCAGTCCGCGGCATGGAGCGAGCCCGCGCTCGCCAGGCTGCCGGACAGCGTCCAGGCGGTGACGGTCGCGGCGCTGCCGCTCTATCACGTGTTCGCGTTGACGGTCTGCGGCCTGCTGACGATCCGCACGGGCGGCCTCGCCGTCCTGATCCCGAACCCGCGCGACATCGCGGGCATGATCAAGGAACTCGAGGGCTACTCGATCACGACGTTCCCCGCGGTGAATACGCTCTACAACGCTGTCCTCAATCACCCGGATTTCGGCAAGCTCGATTTTTCGAAGCTGCTCGTTGCCAACGGCGGCGGCATGGCCGTGCAGGAAGCCGTGGCGAAGCGCTGGTACGAGAAGACACATGCTCCGATCATCGAGGGCTATGGTCTGTCTGAAACCTCGCCGAGCGTCACCTGCAATCCGACGACGGCGACCGAATACACCGGCACGATCGGTCTGCCGCTTCCCTCGACGGAAATCTCGATCCGCGACGATGCGGGCAACGAATTGCCGATTGGCGAAGCGGGCGAAATCTGCATTCGCGGGCCGCAGGTGATGGCGGGCTACTGGCAGCGGCCGGAGGAGACGGCGAAGGTCATGACGCCGGACGGCTTCTTCAAATCGGGCGATGTGGGCCTCATGAACTCGCGCGGCTATGTGAAGCTCGTCGATCGCAAGAAGGACATGATTCTCGTCTCGGGCTTCAACGTTTATCCGAACGAGGTGGAGGACGTGGTCGCGAAGCTGCCAGGCGTATTCGAAGTGGCGGCAGTGGGCGTGCCCGACCAGCATTCCGGCGAGGCGGTGAAGCTTTTCATCGTGAAGAAGGATCCGACGCTCACCGACAAGGACGTGTTCGATTACTGCAAGACGCAGCTCACGGGTTACAAGCGTCCGAAAATTGTCGAGTTCCGCAACGAGCTGCCGAAGAGCAACGTCGGCAAGATCTTGCGCCGGGAATTGCGCGACGGCCGCGCTTGAGCGGCGCCGATAACCGGTAAAGACTTAGGCCTGCCCGCGAGGGTGGGCCTTTCTTATTTGTGCGTGTCCAACCCGGAATCTGCCAAAGTGCAGCCGCGCCGTCACAAAGAAAAAAGGCGCCCTAAGGCGCCTTTGAGTTTGCTACAACTCTTCTTCTTCGAACCTGTGTCGGATCCCGAGCGTTTCTGGATTTTCTTCGTTTTATACGCGGAGCCGATTTTTTATTGACGTCGGTCTCTGCAGTCAACTTCGCGAGAGATTGCACGTAATGTAACAAACCCGCCGACCGGCGCAAAATAAAACCGGGCCGCTTCTAAGTACCTGTTTCGTTTACACAACATGGTCTAAAATATGCGCCTGCTATCGGCGCTGCCCCTGATTGACTGCGATCCGGGAGTTCCTGTATTGGCAAAAGCAGCCGCGCAAAGTCGCCGCAACAGTAGCTGCAAAAACGCGGTTCACGGCCTTGCCGCCGTTCGAGCAATCAAAGGGAGGTTGGATGACGCTTGACGATTTGATTACCGAATTCGATCGGGGCCTGCGCTCCGTTACGGGTGTTTCCCGGATGACGCGGCCGATGCCCGTACCGACTGCCCAGTCTTCGGAGGGCGAATCCGCCAAATCCACCGAATCCGCCGAAACGATGACGCCCGCCGCCGCGGAACTCACGCAGGCCGAGCGCGCGCACGCCGCGGGGCTGATGCGCGTGAATCATGTCGGTGAAGTGTGTGCCCAGGCCCTTTATCAGGCGCAGAAGCTGGCCACGCGTTCGTCCACGCTGAAGGCGGCGTTCGAACGGGCCGCGCGCGAGGAAGAGGATCACCTCGCATGGACAGCGCGCCGCCTGCAGGCGCTCGACGCGCGCCCGAGCCTGCTCAATCCGCTCTGGTATGCGGGCGCGGTGGCGATCGGTCTGGCCGCGGGCCGCTTTGGCGACAAGGTGAGTCTCGGTTTCATGGCCGAAACCGAGCGCCAGGTGGAACACCATCTCGACGGTCACCTGGAAAGCCTGCCGCCCGCCGATCTCGAATCGCGCGCCATCGTCGAGCAGATGCGCGCCGACGAGATCGCCCACGCGAAAGCGGCGGCCGATGCGGGCGGTGTCGAACTGCCGTTGCCGGTGCGCGCACTGATGCGCACCGTGTCGAAAATAATGACGCGTACCGCGTACTACATTTGAGGTTTTGATACGGAGCGGCGCCCTGTGCCGCTCCGTGTTTTGCACGCGATCCAATCCAGCTCGTCCCGCGCTTTTATTCCCGCCGAATCAAGTCCCGCCCGCGGTTTTCTTCGTGCTTTTCACGTATCACCTTCACAACCTGCGTTAGCTCATTCATTCGTAACGGTTTTTTATTTTTCACCTGACCTTGGGAAATGCCGCTAAGTCATTGTTCTATCGGACAAATTTCGTGAAAAAGCGAGCGGCGTCCCTTGACCCTTGTTGGACGTTCCTCTAAAGTGGGAGACAGTGTGAGAAAGTGTATTTTTGTGTGATTTCCGGGGCCTATTCGGGTAAATTTTTGAATTGAGACGGTTGGCCAGTGCCGCCGTTTGAGGGGGAGCAAATTGTTCCAGGGGGCGTCGGCGCTGACTCTTGATGCGAAAGGACGGATGTCGATTCCGTCGCGCTATCGGGACGCGCTGCAACAACAGGCAGAGGGACGGGTGACGATCACCAAGCACCCGGACGGCTGCCTGTTGCTATTTCCGCGCCCCGAATGGGAAGTGTTCCGCGCGAAGGTCGCCGCCTTGCCGATGGATGCGCACTGGTGGCGCCGGATTTTTCTCGGCAATGCGTCCGATGTCGACGTCGACAGCGCGGGCCGTGTGCTCGTCTCACCTGAATTACGTCTTGCGGCGGGAATGGAAAAGGAAGTCATGCTGCTTGGCATGGGTAGTCATTTTGAGTTGTGGGATGCGCAGACCTACGCGGCCAAGGAGCAGGCCGCGATGGCCCAGGGCATGCCCGACGCCTTGAAGAATTTCACGTTCTGATCGCGGTTTAAAAAGCTATGGCATCTGCGATGGGACAGGGACTGCAGCATCGCACGGTGCTGCTCGACGAAGCGGTCGATGCACTCGTCACGCGTGCGGACGGCCTCTATGTGGACGGCACGTTCGGGCGAGGCGGGCACAGCCGCGCGATCCTCGGCCGGCTCGCCGATGGCGGGCGCCTGATCGCGTTCGACAAGGATCCGCTCGCGATCGCCGAGGCCGCGACGATCGAGGATCCGCGTTTCGCCATCGTGCACGAGAGTTTTGCTTCGCTGCGCGACGCTCTGGCGTCGCGCGGGGTAGGGCGTGTGTCGGGAGTGCTGCTGGATCTTGGCGTGTCGTCGCCGCAAGTCGACGACCCGCAGCGCGGTTTCAGTTTCCGCGCGGACGGTCCGCTCGACATGCGGATGGACCCGACGCGCGGCGAGTCTGCCGCTGACTGGCTCGCTCGGGCCACGTTGCAGGAACTGACGGAGGTGATTCGAGATTATGGGGAAGAACGGTTTGCTTTTCAGATTGCAAAGGCGCTTGTTGCTCGCCGGGCAGAGTCCGACCGTCTCGGGCCTCTCGTCAGCACGGGCGAGCTTGCCCAAATCGTGGCTAACGTCGTCAAAACCCGTGAGAAGGGTAAGGACCCGGCAACCCGCACCTTTCAGGCTATACGGATTCACGTCAATCAAGAGCTTGCGGAGCTGCAAGTCGTTCTAGAAGCAGCGTTGTCCGCGCTGGAGCAGGGGGGGCGGCTGGTGGTCATCAGCTTTCATTCGCTCGAAGACCGGATCGTCAAGCGGTTCATGCAGGCGCACGCAAGCGCGCCCGCCGTTGACCGCCGCTTGCCGATCCGCGCCGTCGATTTGCCGAGCCCGCCGCTCAAGCTGCTCGGCCGCGTGTTCGCGAGCGACGCCGAAGTCGCCGCGAACCCGCGCGCCCGTTCGGCCGTGATGCGCATTGCGGAGCGCGTCGCGCCATGAACCGCCTGAACATCTTCCTGCTGATCGTCGTGATGGGCTGTGCGTTGTCGGTCGTCAACGCCACCAATCAGCAGCGCCAGATCTTCATCCAGCTGCAGCGTGCGCAGTCGCAGGAGCGCCAGCTCCAGCAGGACTACGCACAACTTCAGTATCAGCAGAGCGCGCTGTCGAGGACATCGCGCATCGAACAGATCGCCACCGATTCACTCAAGATGCAAGCCGTCGCGACCGGACGCACGCAATACCTGACTCTCGCGCCCGGGGCGACTGCCGCCTCGGACGCGCCGGTGCCCACGTCGGCGCCGGCCTCCGCCCCGGCCGCTCCTACCAGCCGTCGCGGAGGCACGCGATGAAAAAAGGCAATAGCCGCAAGAGCGTCGCCTTTTCGTCGAATCCGATCCTGTCCGTGCGCCTGCCGATGTGGCGCTCGAAGCTCGTCGTGTTCCTGCTGTTCATGGCGTTCGTCGCGCTGGCCGCGCGCGCGTTCTGGATCCAGGGCCCGGGCAACGCGTTCTATCAGAAGCAGGGCGAAAGCCGCTATCAGCGCACGGTCGAATTGCCCGCCACGCGCGGCAAGATCCTCGACCGCAACGGGCTCGTCCTCGCGACGAGCCTGCCCGTGCGCGCCATCTGGGCCATTCCCGAAGACGTGCCCGACGACCTCGGCGCTGACAAGCTCACGCAGCTCGGCCAGCTGCTCGACATGTCGACGACCGATCTGCGCAAGAAGCTCTCCGAGGACAAGAACTTCGTCTACGTGAAGCGCCAGGTGCCGCTCGAGGTCGCCGCCAAAGTGACGGCGCTCGACATTCCGGGCATCTATCAGCGCAACGAATACAAGCGCTTCTATCCGGAAGGCGAGGTGACCGCTCACCTGATCGGCTTCACGAACGTCGAGGACGAGGGCCAGGAAGGCATCGAGCTCAGCAACCAGAAGATTCTCGAAGGCATGCCGGGCATCCGTCACGTCATCAAGGACCGCATGGGGCACGTGGTCGAGGATCTGGACGAGCAGGTCGTGCCACACGACGGGCAGGACGTGCGGTTGTCGATCGACAGCAAGATCCAGTACATCGCCTGGTCGAACCTGAAGGCCGCCATCGAGAAGTTCAAGGCGAAGGCCGGCGCGGCGATGGTCGTCGACGTGCGCACCGGCGAAGTGCTCGCGCTCGTCAATTTCCCCACCTACAACCCGAACGACCGCTCGCACCTTACGGGCGAGCAGTTGCGCAACCGCATCCTCACCGACGTGTTCGAGCCGGGCTCGATCATGAAGCCGTTCACGGTGTCGCTCGCGCTGGATTTGCACCGCGTCTCGCCGACTACACTGGTGGATACGGGCCCCGGTCACTTCACGCTGGACGGCGCGACCATCACCGACGACGCCGCGTTCGGCGTGCTCACGGTGGGCGGCGTGATCCAGAAGTCGAGCAATATCGGCGCGACCAAGATCGCGATGACGCTCAAGCCCGAAGAAATGTGGGACATGTACACGAGCATCGGACTCGGTCAGGCGCCGAAGGTCGGATTCCCCGGCGCGGCGGCGGGCCGCCTGCGTCCGTGGAAAAGCTGGCGCCGCATCGAACAGGCGACGATGTCGTACGGTTACGGCCTTTCGGTGTCGCTGTTCCAGCTCGCGCGCGCGTACACGGCGATTGCCCACGACGGCCAGATCCTGCCCGTCACGATCTTCCGCCACCCGGGCGACGACCAGCCTGTGGCCGGCACGCAGGTGTTCTCGCCGACCACGGCGCGCGAAGTGCGCACGATGCTGGAAAGCGTGGTGTCGACCCAGGGCACGTCGCCGGCTGCGGCCGTGCCGGGCTATCGCGTGGGCGGCAAGTCGGGCACCGCGTACAAACATGAGGCCCACGGCTACGACAAGTCGAAGTACCGTGCGTCGTTCGTCGGCATGGCGCCGATGCCGAATCCGCGCATTGTCGTCGCCGTGTCGATCGACGAGCCGACTGCCGGCAGCCACTTCGGCGGCGCGGTGTCGGGTCCGGTGTTCTCGGCGATCGCCGGCGACACGCTGCGCTCGCTGAACGTGCCGCCCGACATGCCCGTCAAGCAGCTCGTCGTATCCGACGACACCGCGCGCGATACAGCTTCGAACACGCCGGCTTCCGGTGTGGTCGCCGCCGCGCCGGACAAGCGCGCAGTTGCTACACCGAATACAGCAGCGAATACCGCAGCGATTGCTGCACCGAATGCGGCGAAGAAACCCGCCGCAACGGCGCGTCGCCTGACCGTCGCCGAAAACGCCAGGAACAGCCCAGGAGTCGTCCGATGAGCGCAATGCGCAACCGGCATCCCGCGCACCAGCAGATCGCGGACGCGCTCGCGTGGCTGCGTGCGCACGCCGCGCCGCAGGCCGCCTTGCACGCCGACACGCGCGGCTTGAAACCGGGCGACGTGTTCGTCGCCTATGCCGTCGACGGCGCGGACAATCGCGCGCACATCGACAACGCGATCGAACGCGGTGCGGCCGCCATTCTTTATCAGCCGGAAGGGTTCGCGGGCCAGCCGGATGCGTCGATGTCGCTCGCGGTGCCGCAGCTCGACATGCTGGCCGGTGAGATTGCGAGCGGCTGGTATGGCGACCCGAGCGATGCGATGCTGATGGTCGGCGTGACCGGCACCAACGGCAAGACGTCGTGCAGCCAGTGGGTTGCCACGGCGCTTACGGCGATCGGCGAGAAGTGCGCGATCGTCGGCACGCTCGGCAGCGGCTTTCCCGGCCAGCTCGCGCATACCGGCTTCACCACGCCCGACGCGCCGCAACTGCAGCGCAGTCTCGCGCAGCTGCGCGCGTCCGGCGCGCGCGCGGTGGCGATGGAAGTGTCGTCGCACGCGCTGCATCAGGGCCGCGTGAACGGCACGTCGTTCGACGTCGCGATCTTCACGAATCTCACCCAGGATCACCTCGACTATCACCGTACGTTCGCGGCTTACGAGGCGGCGAAGGCACGGCTTTTCGCGTGGCCCGGCCTGAGTGCGGCAGTGATCAACGCCGACGATGAAGCAGGCCGCCGCCTGATCGCGTCGACGCGCGGCCACGCGCGCACGATCGCCTACAGCGTCGAAAAATCCGCTGCCGAAGCGCCGGTCGCCGATGCCTCGCTGCGCGCCTCGAACGTGCGCGCGACGGCGACGGGCACGGCATTCCACCTCGAAACCTCCGACTGGGGCGAAGCTGAAGTCGAAGTCGAGACGCTCGGCCTCTTCAACGTGAGCAATCTGCTGGGCGTGCTCGGCGCGCTGCTCGTGGCGAACGTGCCGCTCGTCGCGGCGCTCGGCGAACTGGCGAAGCTGCAGCCGGTGAACGGCCGCATGGAGCGCCTGGGCGGCCGCGTCGATCATGACGAGCCGCTCGTCGTGATCGATTACGCGCACACGCCCGACGCGCTCGAAAAAACGCTCGAAGCGCTGCGCCCGATTGCAGCGGCACGCGGCGGCCAGCTCGTGTGCATGTTCGGCTGCGGCGGCGACCGCGACGCGACCAAGCGTCCGCTGATGGGCGCCATCGCCGAGCGTCTGGCCGACCATGTCGTCGTGACGAGCGACAACCCGCGCAGCGAATCGCCTGCCGCGATCATCGACCAGATCGTCGGCGGCATGCGCGATGTAGAGCACGCGCGCCGTGTCGAGGACCGCGCGAGCGCGATCCTGCAAGCGGTGCGCGGCGCGGCGCGCGAAGACGTCGTCGTGCTGGCCGGCAAGGGGCACGAGGCGACTCAGGAAATCATGGGCAAGAAGCGTGCGTTCTCCGATCAGGACCACGCGCGGCTTGCTCTCGCTGCTCGTGCCACGCACGGGCGCGGAGGCGGTGAATGACGATGTTTTCCCTGCTCGAAGCGGCAGCGCTGATTCCGGGTGCGAGTGTGCTCGGCGACGAGCACGCCACGTTCGAGCGCGTGTCGACCGACAGCCGCACGGCCGGTCCCGGCGATCTGTTCGTCGCCCTCAAGGGCGAGCGTTTCGACGCGCACGACTTTCTGCCCGAAGTGGCGAACCGCCACGTAAGCGCGGTGCTGGTGTCGCGCAGTCCCGGCGACTGGCGCATTCCGGCGCTGCGCGTGGGCGACACACGCACGGCGCTCGGCGCGCTCGCGCTTGGCTGGCGGCGGCGTTTCGCGCTGCCGCTCGTCGCGGTGACGGGCAGCAACGGCAAGACGACCGTCAAGGAAATGATCGCGTCGATCTTCGCTGCGGCAGTCGGCGAAGACGGTCGGCTCGCGACCGCTGGAAACCTCAACAACGATATCGGCGTGCCGCTCACGCTACTGCGCCTGTCCGGCGCACATCGCCTCGCCGTCGTGGAACTCGGGATGAACCATCCGGGCGAAACGGAGTTGCTCGCACAGTTCGCGGAGCCGACTGTCGCGGTGATCAACAACGCGCAACGCGAACATCAGGAATTCATGGCGACGGTGGAAGCTGTCGCGCTCGAACACGCGAGCGTGATCCACGCCTTGAAGCCCGAAGGCGTCGCGGTGTTTCCCGCCGATGACGCGTACGCGGGCCTCTGGCACATCGCCGCGACCGGCTCGCGGGTGCTCGATTTTGCGCTTCATACCGACGAGCGCGCCGTCGATGCGGCTGTCACGGGCAAATTCGCGGGCAAGCTCGCGGACAAGCTCACGGCCAATCGCCTCTCCATCGCCACGCCGGAAGGTCATCTCGAAGTCGAACTGCAGGTGCTCGGCGCGCACAACGCCCACAACGCGCTTGCCGCGACGGCGGCGGCGCTCGCAGCCGGTGTTTCGCTCGATGCGATCCGCCGCGGGCTCGAAGCGTTCGTGCCGGTGAAGGGGCGTTTGCAGGTGAAACATGCGCTGCTCGGGGAACTTGCGGGCGCTGCGGTGATCGATGACACCTACAACGCGAACCCGGACTCCGTGCGCGCGGCAATCGACGTGCTCGCGCAGTGCGCCGCACCGCGCGTGCTGGTGCTCGGCGACATGGGCGAAGTCGGCGACGACGGTCCGGCGTTTCACCGCGAGGTGGGCGCGTATGCGAAAGAGCGCGGCATCGATGCGCTTTACACGCTCGGCGACGCCGCGCGCGACAGCTCGGCGGCATTCGGCGCGAACGCGCTGCATGCGGCCGGTGTCGGCGAACTGGTGAATGCGCTCTCGGCGGCCGGTTACGGTTCCGGCGCAACGTTACTCGTGAAAGGCTCGCGCTTCATGAAGATGGAACGCGTGGTGGCGGCACTCACGAATCCGCACAATCCTGCGCCGGATGCCAAATCCGGCGCGCACTGAAATACGAAGGAATCCAAGGCATGCTACTGGCGCTGGCGCAATGGCTGCAGAATGACGCAAGCTTCTTGCGCGTGTTCAGTTATCTGACGTTCCGTGCGGTGATGGCGACCATCACCGCGATGGCGATCGGACTTTTCTGCGGCCCGTGGGTCATCCGCAAGCTGACCGAGATGAAGGTCGGCCAGGCGGTGCGCACGGACGGTCCGCAGACGCACCTCGTGAAATCGGGCACGCCGACGATGGGCGGCGTGCTGATCCTCATGGGCATCGCGGTATCCACGCTGCTCTGGGGCGATCTCACGAACCGCTTCATCTGGATCGTGATGCTCGTCACGTTCGGCTTCGGCATGATCGGCTGGGTGGACGACTATCGTAAGGTCGTCTACAAGGACCCGCGCGGGATGTCGTCGCGCGAGAAGTATTTCTGGCAGTCGGTGATCGGTCTTTTCGCGGCCGTGTATCTCGCGTTCAGCGTGTCCGAGGCGAACAACGTGCGCGTGTTCGACCTCTTCATGGCGTGGGTCAGAAGCGGTTTTTCGATCGGCCTGCCCGCGCGCGCCGACCTCTTGCTGCCGTTCCTCAAGTCGATCAGCTATCCGCTCGGCGTGTGGGGCTTCATCGCGCTCACGTATTTCGTGATCGTCGGCGCGAGCAACGCCGTCAATCTCACCGATGGCCTCGACGGCCTCGTCATCATGCCGGTCGTGCTCGTCGGCGGCTCGCTCGGCGTGTTCGCCTATGTGATGGGCAGCTCGGTGTATTCGAAGTATCTGCTGTTCCCGCACATTCCCGGCGCGGGCGAGTTGATGATCTTCTGCTCGGCGATGGGCGGGGCCGGGCTCGCGTTTCTCTGGTTCAACACGTATCCCGCACAGGTGTTCATGGGCGACGTGGGCGCACTCGCGCTCGGCGGCGCGCTCGGCACCATCGCCGTGATCGTGCGCCAGGAGATCGTGCTCTTCATCATGGGCGGCATTTTCGTCGCGGAAACGCTCTCCGTGATGCTGCAGGTCACATGGTTCAAGTACACGAAGAAGCGTTTCGGCGAAGGCCGCCGCATCTTCAAGATGGCGCCGCTGCATCACCACTTCGAATTGTCGGGCTGGAAGGAGACGCAGGTTGTCGTGCGTTTCTGGATCATCACGCTGATGCTGTGTCTGTTCGGTCTGTCCACGCTCAAGTTGCGCTGAGTCAGCAGGTTAAACAAGCAGTCCAACTGGCAAGTAACCAAGGGAATCAAGCGATGTTTGGCGAGAAGTTTCGGGATCGGCAAAAGCCGATGGTGCTCGTGCTGGGGCTCGGCGAATCGGGCCTCGCGATGGCGCGCTGGTGCGCCAGGCACGGTTGCCGCCTGCGCATTGCCGACACGCGCGTGGCGCCGCCCGGCTTGCCCGAACTCGCCGCACGCGGCATCGACGCCGATTTCATCGGCGGGTCGTTCACGACCGCGTTGCTCGACGGCGTCGATCTCGTCGCGATGAGCCCCGGCCTCTCGCCGCTTGCCGCCGACCTCGTGCCGCTGATCGCGGCGGCGCGCGAGCGCGGTATCGATGTCTGGGGCGAACTCGAACTCTTTGCTCAGGCGCTGCGTCATCTCGGCGAGAGCGGCTACACGCCGAAGGTGCTCGCGATCACCGGCACGAACGGCAAGACCACGACGACGAGCCTCACGGGCATGCTCTGCGAGCGCGCGGGCAAGCGCGTCGCGGTCGCGGGCAACATCAGCCCGGCGATGCTCGACAAGCTTGCGGACGCTATCGACAACACCGCGCTGCCCGATGTCTGGGTGCTCGAATTGTCGAGCTTCCAGCTTGAGACATCGCAAACGTTCGCGCCGGACGCGGCCGCTGTTCTCAACATCACGCAGGATCACCTCGACTGGCACGGCGGCATGGATGCCTACGCCGCCGCGAAGGGCCGTATCTTCGGGCCGCAGACCACACGCGTGCTCAATCGCGACGATGCGCGCGTGATGGCGCTCGCGCCCGTGGCCGACAGCGCTGCGCGCGCCGTGACTGCAGTGACGTTCGGCCTCGACGAACCGCAGCGCGATGGCGACTACGGCCTCTCGCGCGAGAACGGCATGCTGTGGCTCGTGCAGGCGTATGACCGCGACGCGACGGACGAACCGGTTTCCGCGCGCCGCCGCAAGCAGCAGGAAAGCGCGTCCGCGAACCTCGGCATCAAGCGTCTGATGCCTGCGGACGCGCTGCGCATTCGCGGCCTGCACAACGCTGCGAACGCGCTGGCGGCGCTCGCGCTCACGCGCGCAATCGACCTGCCTGCGGCACCGCTGCTGCACGGCCTGCGCGACTATCGCGGCGAGCCGCATCGCGTGGAGTTGATCGCGTCGATCGAAGGCATCGACTACGTCGACGACAGCAAGGGCACGAACGTCGGCGCGACGGTCGCCGCGCTCGACGGCCTCGCGCAGCGCGCGGTGCTGATCGCGGGCGGCGACGGCAAGGGCCAGGATTTCGAGCCGCTCGCGGCCCCGGTGGCGCGCTGGTGCCGCGCGGTGATGCTGATCGGCCGCGACGCGCCGCAGATTCGCGCCGCGCTGGAGCCGACCGGCGTCGTCATCGACGATCACCCGACGCTCGAAGCCGCAACGCGCGCCGCCACGGCGCTCGCGCAACCCGGCGACGTCGTGCTGCTCTCGCCTGCGTGCGCGAGCCTCGACATGTTCAAAAACTACGCCCATCGCGCGGCCGTGTTCCACGATACGGTCGAGGAAATCGCCGCTGAACGGGGGACGATGATATGAGCTGGTCCGAACGGTTCGGTTCGCGATTCCTCGGCGAGCGTGGCGGCCAGGATGGGGCATCGGGCGGTGCAGCGGCCCGCGCGAGCGGGCTCGCGAGCGTCGTCAGCGGCGTGCGGCCCGCGCGCTCGCGCATGCTGGACTACGATCACTCGCTCGTGTGGGCCGTGATCGCGCTGCTCGGGCTCGGCGTCGTGATGGTGTATTCGGCGTCGATCGCCATGCCCGATTCGCCGAAGTACGCCTCGTATCACGACTACGCGTTCCTCTTGCGCCACCTCATTTCGCTCGCGGTCGCCGCGATTGCGGCGCTGATCGCGTTCCGCATCCCCGTTTCGACGTGGGACCGCTACGCGCCGAAGCTCTTCATCATCGTGCTCGCGATGCTTGTCGTCGTGCTGATTCCGCACATCGGCAAGGGCGTCAACGGCGCGCGCCGCTGGATTCCGCTCGGCGTCACCAACATGCAGCCGTCGGAAATCATGAAGCTCGCCGTGACGATCTACGCGGCGAACTACACGGTGCGCAAGCAGGAATACATGCACAGCTTCGCCAAGGGCTTTTTGCCGATGGCGTTCGCGGTCGGCGTCGTCGGCGCGCTGCTGCTGCTCGAACCCGACATGGGCGCGTTCATGGTGATCGCCGCAATCGCGATGGGCGTGCTGTTTCTCGGCGGCGTGAACGGCAAGCTGTTCGGCGGCCTCGTTGCGACAGCGGTCGGCACGTTCTCGCTGCTCGTGTGGGCATCGCCCTGGCGGCGCGAGCGGATCTTCGCGTATCTCGATCCGTGGGACGACCGCTACGCGCAGGGCAAGGCCTACCAGCTCACGCACTCGCTGATCGCATTCGGGCGCGGCGAGTGGTTCGGCGTCGGGCTGGGCGGCAGCGTCGAGAAGCTCAACTATCTGCCCGAAGCGCACACCGACTTCATCCTCGCCGTGATCGGCGAGGAACTCGGTTTTGTCGGCGTGCTGATCGTGATCCTGCTGTTCTACTGGATCGTGCGCCGCTCGTTCGAGATCGGCCGCCAGGCGCTCGCGCTCGACCGCACGTTCGCGGGGCTCGTCGCGAAGGGCATCGGCGTGTGGTTCGGCGCGCAGGCGTTCATCAACATGGGCGTGAACCTCGGCCTGCTGCCGACCAAGGGCCTCACGCTGCCGCTCGTGAGCTACGGCGGCTCTGGCATTCTGCTCAACTGCGTCGCCGTCGCGCTGCTGTTGCGCGTGGATTACGAGAATCGCGTGCTGATGCGTGGGGGGAAGGTATGAACCGCACGCTCATGGTGATGGCTGGCGGCACGGGCGGACATGTGTTCCCCGGGCTCGCGGTCGCGCACCGCATGCAGTCGTGGGGCTGGCGCGTCGTGTGGCTCGGCAATCCCGCGGGCATGGAAGCGACGCTCGTGCCGAAGCACGGCATTCCGATGGAATTCGTGCGCTTCGGCGGCGTGCGCGGCAAGGGCATCAAGACGAAGCTGATGCTGCCGCTCAACCTGCTGCGCGCATTCACGCAGAGCCGCGCGGCGCTCGCGCGCGTGAAGCCCGATGTCGTGCTCGGCATGGGCGGCTACATCACGTTCCCGGCGGGCGTGATGAGCGCGCTATCGGGCGCGCCGCTCGTGCTGCACGAACAGAACTCTATTGCGGGCCTCGCCAACAAGGTGCTGGCGAAGCTCGCGAAGCGCGTGCTCGTCGCGTTTCCCGGCGCGCTGCCGCACGCCGAGTGGACCGGCAATCCGATCCGCGAGGAACTCGAACACGTCGGCGAGCCGCAGGCGCGCTACGCGGCACGCAGCGGTCCGCTGCGCGTGCTCGTCGTCGGCGGCAGCCTCGGCGCGGCGGCGCTCAACGACGTGGTGCCTCGCGCGCTCGCGCTCATCGCGCAAGGCGAGCGTCCGCGCGTCGTGCATCAGGCGGGTGCGAAGCACATCGACGCGCTGAAGGCCAACTACGTCGAAGCGGGCCTGCTCGACCCGGCAGCAGCCGACGACTCGGTGCGGCTCGTGCCGTTCATCGACGACATGGCGAGCGCCTATGAGGACGCGGATCTCGTGATCTGCCGCTCGGGTGCGATGACCGTGGCCGAAATCGCTGCGGTGGGCGTGGCGGCGTGCTTCGTGCCGTTCCCGTTCGCCGTGGACGACCATCAGACCACCAACGCCGCATTCCTTGCCGACAAAGGCGCGGCGCGCGTGGTGCAGCAACGCGACCTGACGGCGGAATCGCTCGCCGGATGGCTGCGGCAACAAACCAGACAATCGCTGGCGGAAATGGCTGGGCGCGCCCGCGCGCTCGCGAAACCCGACGCCGCCGATCAGGTCGCAAGCATTTGCGCGGCCGTGGCCGGTGGCAGTCCGGGAGGAAAGCAATGAAACACATCGTCAAACATATTCATTTCGTCGGAATCGGCGGCGCGGGCATGAGCGGCATCGCCGAAGTGCTCATCACGCTCGGCTATCAGGTCAGCGGCTCGGACCTCACGCAGAACGCGGTCACCGACCGTCTCGCCGCGCTCGGCGCGCGCATCGCCATCGGCCATGACGCGCAGAACATCGAAGGCGCGAATGCCGTGGTCGTCTCGACCGCCGTGCGCAGCGACAACCCCGAAGTGCTCGCGGCGCGCCATCTGCGCGTGCCGATCGTGCCGCGCGCGGTGATGCTCGCGGAACTCATGCGCCTGAAGCAGGGCATCGCGATTGCGGGCACGCACGGCAAGACCACGACCACGTCGCTCGTCGCGAGCGTGCTCGCCGCGGGCGGACTCGATCCGACCTTCGTGATCGGCGGGCGCCTCATCAGCGCGGGCGCGAACGCGCGGCTCGGCACGGGCGACTTCATCGTCGCGGAAGCCGACGAGTCGGACGCCTCGTTCCTCAATCTTCTTCCGGTGATCGAAGTCATCACGAACATCGACGCCGATCACATGGACACCTACGGGCACGACTTCGCGCGCCTGAAGCAGGCGTTTATCGAATTCACGCACCGGCTGCCGTTCTACGGCATCGCGGTGCTCTGCGTCGACGACCCGAACGTGAAGCAGATCCTGCCGTTCGTCTCGAAGCCGATCATCCGTTACGGCTTCGCGCCCGAGGCGCAGGTGCGCGCGGTCAACGTCGTCGCGCGCGACGGCAAGATGTATTTCACGGCGATGCGCGAAGATGCGCCGTCGCTCGACATCGTGTTGAACCTTCCCGGTACGCACAATGTCCAGAACGCGTTGGCCGCGATTGCGATTGCGAGCGAACTCGAAGTGAAGGACGCGGACATCCAGCGCGCGCTCGCCGAATTCAACGGCGTGGGCCGCCGCTTCCAGCGCTACGGCGAGATTGCGGTCAACGGCGGCGGCACTTACACGTTGATCGACGATTACGGCCATCACCCGGTGGAGATGACCGCGACCATCGCTGCTGCGCGCGGTGCGTTTCCCGGGCGCCGTCTCGTGCTCGCGTTCCAGCCGCACCGCTATACGCGCACGCGCGACTGCTTCGAGGATTTCGTCAAAGTGCTGTCGACCGTCGATGCACTCGTGCTGACCGATGTGTACGCCGCGGGCGAAGCAGCGATCGTCGCCGCCGATGGCCGTGCGCTCGCGCGTGCGATCCGCGTGGCGGGCAAGGTCGAGCCGGTGTTCGTCGAAACGGTGGACGAGGTGCCGAACGCGCTTGCCGCAATGGTGCGCGACGGCGATGTGGTGATTACGATGGGCGCGGGGTCGATCGGCAGTGTGCCGGGTCGCGTCGCTGCCCGCGAAGAGAAGGTGTGAGATGAGCGACATTGATCCCAAGCGGTTCGGCAAGGTAGCGGTGTTGTTCGGCGGTGTGTCCGCCGAACGCGAGGTGTCGCTCAAGTCCGGCCGCCTCGTGTATGAAGCGCTGCGTGGCGCAGGCATCGACGCACATCTGTTCGACCCGTCCGAGCGGCCGCTTTCGGCGCTCAAGGAAGAGGGCTTCGTGCGCGCGTTCAACGCACTGCACGGCGGCTACGGCGAGAACGGCCAGATCCAGGGCGCGCTCGACTTCGAGGGCATCCGTTACACGGGCACGGGCGTGCTCGGCTCGGCGCTCGGCATGGACAAATTCCGCGCCAAGCTCGTGTGGCAGCAACTCGGCATTCCGACGCCGCCGTTCGAAACCGTGCTGCGCGACGACGACTACGCGGCGAAGGCGCCTGCCATCGTGGCGAAGCTCGGCCTGCCGCTCTTCGTGAAGCCGGCGTGCGAAGGTTCCAGCGTTGCGGTCATCAAGGTGAAGAGCGCCGCCGAACTCGCACCGGCGCTCGAAGAGGCCGCGAAGTTCGACAAGATCGTGCTGGTGGAGAAGAGCATCGAAGGCGGCGGCGAGTACACCGCGTGCATCGCGGGCGACCTCGACTTGCCGCTCATCAAGATCGTGCCCGCGGGCGAGTTCTACGACTACGACGCGAAGTATCTGCTCGACAGCACGCAATACCTGATTCCTTGCGGCGTGGCGCCGGAGGAAGAGGCGCGCCTGAAGAAGCTCGCGCGGCTCGCGTTCGAGGTGCTCGGCTGCAGCGAGTGGGGCCGTGCCGATTTCATGATCGACGGCGCGGGCAACCCGTATTTCCTCGAGGTGAATACGGCGCCGGGCATGACCGATCACTCGCTGCCGCCGAAGGCGGCGCGCGCCATCGGCATCTCGTATCAGGACCTGGTCGTGCAGGTGCTCGCGCTTACGTTGAAGGATTGACGCCACTAACGGACCTTTACCGACGAATTGAATTAAGCCAACTGACGCAACAATCTCGACATGTGGAATAACGTACGCCAGCTCAACCTCGCCGCCAATGCAATGCATGCGCTTCTCGCGCTTGCATTGCTGGTGGCCGGCGGTTTCTGGCTGGTGCAGCGGCCGAATTTTGCGCTGCGCGAAATCCGCATCGAGGGCGACACCGACCACATCAATGCGCCGACCGTACGGGCGAGCGTGGTTGGCCGTCTGAAAGGCAACTTCTTCACCGTCGATCTCGATGCCGCGCGCCAGGCATTCGAGCAGATGCCGTGGGTGCGCCACGCGAGCGTGCGTCGCGTGTGGCCGAACGCGCTGGCGGTGAACCTCGAAGAGTACAAGCCGATCGCCACCTGGGGCAGCGATCAGCTCGTGAGCACGGACGGCGAGTTGTTCACCGCGAACCAGGCCGAACTCGACGACGAACTGCCCGCGTTCGACGGTCCTGAAGGCAGTGCGAAAGAGGTCGTTGCGCGTTACCGCGATTTCGTCAAATGGTTTGCGCCTCTTGGCCTCACCCCGGACGAAGTGACGCTCTCGCCGCGCTACGCATGGACCGTAAAGCTTTCGAACGGCACGCAGGTGGAACTCGGCCGCGAGCGCAACGCGGACACGCTCGGGGAGCGCTCGCGCCGGCTCATCGCGGCATGGGCGGCGGTCACGCAACGTTGGGGGGAAGACGTCCAGTATGCGGATTTGCGCTATCCGAATGGATTTGCGATTCGAGCGGCCGGCATGCGCTTTATCAGCGACACGGCCACCGGCAAGAAGTAACAGCACATCACACGCAACGAGCACGCTATGAGTAAAGACTACAAAGATCTGCTGGTCTCCCTCGACATCGGGACGTCGAAGGTGGTGGCCGTTGTCGCCGAGTTGAAGGGCGAAGGCCACTACGAGGTGATCGGACTCGGCCAGAGCGAATCGAAGGGGCTCAAGAAGGGCGTCGTGGTGAATATCGAGGCCACGGTGCAGTCCATTCAACGCGCGCTCGAAGAAGCGGAGCTGATGGCCGACTGCAAGATCACGAACGTGTTTACCGGCATCGCGGGCAGCCATATTCGCAGCTTCAATTCGAGCGGGATGGTCGCGATCAAGGAGAAGGAAGTCACGCAGGCGGACGTCGCGCGCGTGATCGAGACCGCGAAGGCGATCAACATCCCGACCGACCAGCAGGTGCTGCACATCCTCACGCAGGAATTCATCATCGACGGCCAGGAAGACGTGCGCGAGCCGATCGGCATGAGCGGCATCCGTCTCGAAGTGAAGGTGCACATCGTCACGGGCGCGGTGAGCGCGGCGCAGAACGTCGTGAAGTGCGTGCGCCGCTGCGGCCTCGAAGTGAACGATCTGATCCTGCAGCCGCTGGCGTCGTCGCTCGCGGTGCTGACCGAGGACGAGAAGGAACTCGGCGTCGTGCTGGTGGACGTGGGCGGCGGCACGACCGACATCGCGATCTTCAGCGAAGGCGCGATTCGCCAGACGGCGGTGATTCCGATCGCGGGCGACCAGGTGACGAGCGACATCGCGATGGCGCTGCGTACGCCGACGCCCGACGCGGAAGACATCAAGGTGAGCTACGGCATCGCGAAGCAGGCGCTGGCCGACCCGGACGAGATGATCGAAGTGCCGGGGCTCGGCGAGCGCGGTCCGCGCACGCTGTCGCGTCAGGCGCTGGCGGCCGTGATCGAGCCGCGCGTGGAAGAACTTTTCTCGCTCGTGCAACAGGTCGTGCGCGAGTCGGGTTACGAAGAACTGCTGAGTTCGGGCGTCGTGCTGACGGGCGGCGCCGCGATGATGCCGGGCATGGTCGAACTCGGCGAGGACATTTTCCTCAAGCCGGTGCGCATCGGCGTGCCGGAGTATGCGGGCGGTCTCGCGGACGTCGTGCGCAATCCGCGCTACTCGACGGCGATGGGCCTGCTCGCGGAAGGCCGCTCGCAGCGCATGCGCGGTCGCAAGGTTGCAGTGCAGTCGGGATCAATGGGCCAGGTCTTCTCGCGGATGAAGGACTGGTTCCTCGGCAACTTCTGACGGCAGGGCTGGAAACAAGCAGTGAACAAGCAGGGAACAAGCAGGGAACAAGCGATTAACAGATGAGAATACGCGCCGGTGACGGCGGCCGGCGCGCACAGGGAGGTTGCCCGATCTTCCTGCGGATAACGGCCGAAGAGCGGTATCTCTTTCTTGACGGAGGCAACATGGAATTCCAGATGCTGGAAACGGAAACCAACGGCACCATCATCAAGGTGGTGGGCGTAGGTGGCGCTGGCGGCAATGCCGTGCAGCACATGATCAACCGCGGCGTTCAGGGCGTCGACTTCATCGTGATGAACACGGATGCGCAGGCGCTTTCGCGCTCGCGCGCATCGGCCGTGATCCAGCTCGGCAACACTGGCCTTGGCGCCGGTGCGAAGCCGGAAATGGGCCGCCTGGCGGCTGAAGAAGCACGCGAGCGCATCGCCGACGCACTGCTCGGCGCGCACATGGTGTTCATCACCGCGGGCATGGGCGGCGGCACCGGTACGGGCGCAGCCCCGGTCGTGGCGCAGATCGCCAAGGAAATGGGCATTCTGACTGTTGGCGTCGTGAGCAAGCCGTTCGAGTTCGAAGGCGGCAAGCGTATGCGCGTGGCAGAAGCCGGTGCGCAGCAACTGGAGGATCACGTCGACTCGCTGATTGTCGTGCTCAACGACAAGCTGTTCGACGTGATGGGCGATGACGCCGAGATGGACAAGTGCTTCCAGTGCGCGGACGACGTTCTGAACAACGCAGTGGCCGGTATCGCCGAAATCATCAACGTCGACGGTCTGGTGAACGTCGACTTCGAAGACGTGAAGACGGTGATGGGCGAGCAGGGCAAGGCGATGATGGGCACGGCGACGGTGGCCGGCGTCGATCGCGCGCGCCTCGCTGCCGAACAGGCCGTGGCGAGCCCGCTGCTCGAAGGCGTCGATCTGTCTGGCGCGCGCGGCGTGCTGGTCAACATCACGTCGAGCCGTTCGCTGCGTTTGTCGGAAACGCGCGAAGTGATGAACACCATCAAGAGCTACGCGGCGGAAGACGCCACGGTGATCTTCGGCGCGGTGTACGACGACGCGATGGGCGACGCGCTGCGCGTGACGGTGGTTGCGACGGGCCTCGGCCGCGCGGCGAAGAAGCAGCAGTCGGCGGCGCCGATGACGCTGCTGCGTACCGGCACGGACAACCATCCGGTTCCGGCGATGCAGTCGTACGCACCGCAGTCCTCGGCGGGCACGACGGCCGATTACGGCGCGCTCGATACGCCGGCTGTGTGGCGCACGTCGCGCGACACCGCGGCTTCGCACGTTCAGGCGCTGCAGGAAAAGGGCGTCGATACGTACGATATCCCGGCGTTCCTGCGCAAGCAGGCGGACTGAGGGCTGGCGTACATGGGACCAGCGTGCGGTGCGGCCAGGCCGGAGTGAGTACGGCGAGATCTGAGTGAGCGATGTGGGACCTGAGCGGGCGGTAAAGCGCGGCTCCGGTCGGCATGCCTGCTTTGGTCGCCAGGTAATACGCCAGCTCCGGCCGACGCGCGCGACGCGTCGCAATGAAAGCCAGCAGGGCCGTGTCCGCGAGGACGTACGGTCGGGATGGTTGCCCGCTGCGTTTGTGCGAGCTTTATGCGAGCGGCGGACGGCGTGCCGTCTGACGATCCTGAAAGCCTGATGGCAGATAATGGCGGGATGTCGCGCATTGAACGCTGATGCACCGATGCGAAGGACGAGTAGCAGGACGAGTAGTGATCAAACTGGGTGAATCGCTGCCGGACGTGAACCTCCACGAATTCGTCGAGGACATGCACGAAGGCTGCACGCAGGGGCCGAAAAGCCTGAGCGTGCGTGAAGAGGCGGCGGGCAAATGCGTGGTGATCTTCGGATTGCCGCGTGCATTCACGCCCGCGACTTCGGCGAGACAGGTGCTGGGATACGTCGAGTGGGCCGAGGCGATTGCCCCGGCTGGCATCGACGAAATCTGGTACGTGTCGGTTAGCGATGCGTTCGTGATGGGCGCGTGGGGACGCGATCTGCGTACCGCGGGCAAGGTACGCGCGATGGGCGACGGCAGTGCAACATTCACCCGGGCGCTTGGTCTGGAGCAGGATTTGTCGGCGCGTGGCATGGGCATTCGCTCCCTGCGCTACGCAATGGTGGTCGACGACGGCGTGGTCAAGACGCTGGATGTCGAAGCACCCGGCAAGTTCGAAGTAAGGGATGTGTCGAACATCCACGCAACGTTGAGGCCCGAATGAGCGCTTCGACCGGCGACACGTTGCCGCAGCGCAACGAGCCGACGGCGCAAATGTGACGGGCCATTACGTCGCACCAGGCGGGCCGATGACCGAAAACGCCTCCGTTTCGGACATCGGCTCCGCTGCTTTTCCCGCTCGCGTAATAGCGGGAAACAGATTGTCACGCTGAGGGAAACAGCGAAAACCCTATATCTGGAGTATAATTCGCGCTATTAGTTAAAAAATCCCGATTGGGATTTTCAATGGGCAGAGTCATGTTGAAGCAGCGAACCATCAAATCGATCGTGAAAACGGTCGGCATCGGCCTGCACTCGGGCCGCAAAGTCGACTTGACGCTCCGTCCGGCTGCGCCGGATACGGGCATCGTGTTTTCGCGCGTGGATTTGCCGACGCCGGTGGATATTCCCGCGTCGGCGATGTCGATTGGCGATACGCGTCTCGCGTCGGTGCTGCAGAAAGACGGCGCGCGCGTCTCGACGGTCGAGCACCTGATGTCCGCGTGCGCGGGCCTTGGCATCGACAACCTCTACGTCGACGTGACCGCCGAGGAAATTCCGATCATGGACGGCAGCGCGGCCTCGTTCGTGTTCCTGATCCAGTCGGCCGGAATCGAAGAACAGAACGCCGCGAAGAAATTCATCAAGGTCAAGAAGCCCGTGGAAATCCGCGAGGGCGACAAGTTCGCGCGCCTCGATCCGTATTTCGGCTTCAAGCTCAAGTTCACGATCGATTTTCGCCATCCGGCTGTCGACAAGACGGGCCAGGCGCTCGAAGTCGATTTTGCCAACACGTCGTATGTGCGCGAAATCGCGCGCGCCCGCACGTTCGGCTTCGCGCACGAGGTTGAAATGATGCGCGAGCTGGGCCTTGCGCGCGGCGGCAGCATGGACAACGCGATCGTGCTCGACGAATACCGCATCCTGAACAACGACGGCCTGCGCTACGACGACGAATTCGTGAAGCACAAGATGCTCGACGCCATCGGCGATCTTTATGTGGTGGGGCACCCGCTGCTCGCGTCGTACACGGCGTACAAGTCGGGCCACGGCCTGAACAACCTGCTGCTGCGCGAATTGCTCAAGCACGAAGACGCTTACGAGATCGTCACCTTCGACGACATGCACAAGGCGCCGCGCGGCTTCGGCTACGAAGCGCAGACCGCATTCGCCTGAGCGCGAACGCGTCAGACGATCAGCGAAAAGGGCGGCAACATACCGCCCTTTTTCAATTTCAGCGCTTCATTTCTCGCTGCATCAATTCCTGCTCGCATCGCCGTGTGCCGCTATCGCTGCATAACCGGCTAGCGCGGATCAGCGCTTGTTCGAATGGCGCGCCGCCATTTTTGCCAGCGCGATTTGCAGCGGCGAAGGCGGCAATTCCTCGCTGAGCGCCCGCAGCGCAGCCGCGCCGACCGGCGTCATGCGCGCCTGTTTGGGCGGTTTCGTTTCCTTGACCGACTGCGGACGCACGCGGATACGCACGGCGTCGAGCGGCCAGCCGCGCGCCTGCAGATCGGCAACGAGGCGCGGTTCCAGATGCCGCAGCCGCGCCGCGAGCGCATTATGGGCGGTGAAGAGCGCGAGCTTGCCGTCCTTGATGAAGCCCGGCTCTACGCTCGCCGCGAGGTAATCGGGCAGCAGTGCGTCGAGGTCGCGCTGCATCGCCGCCATCTGCTCGACGCCGGCGCGCAGCGGCGCGAACGCGTCGGTGCGGCTTAGCAGTTCGCTCACGGGCTGGGCGTAGCGCGGCGCAGACGGCCTTGAAAATGGCGAGAAACGGCTCATGTTGGGAAGAGGACGGGCGCACACGTAACGTCGCGTGCAATTGCCGCCATTGTAGCTTGCACGGCAAGCGCCCACGCGCCTTCCGGCCGTCTGGCCCGGACCTGCCAGCAGGCAGGCCATACAGCCGGGCCCACACAGCCGGGAGGCTTTCCGTGCGGGCATTTGGCGCGCCATCTCGTCTTGCCGCTGACATAAGCGGGCATGAGGGTGCGTGCTAAAATGCCCGATTCGAATCCACCATTTTGGGCTTAAGCCGCCGAGGTCTTTCCGATTCGGGTACAGCCGCAGGTTTGGCAGGTTGAACGCCGAAAACCACGCACGAATCCCGACCGAAGCCGCGACGCAGACACCGATCCGATGACCACCGGTTTCTTACAGAAAATCTTTGGCAGCCGCAATCAGCGCCTGATCAAGCAATATCAGAAGACGGTCGCGGCGATCAATGCGCTCGAACCGCAGATCGAGCAGTACAGCGACGAGCAACTGCGCGCGAAGACCGTTGAGTTCCGCGAGCGCGTGGCGAACGGCGCGTCGCTCGACGAGCTGCTGCCGGAAGCTTTCGCGGTCTGCCGCGAGGCCAGCAAGCGCGTGCTCAAGATGCGCCACTTCGACGTCCAGCTGATCGGCGGCATGGTGCTCCATTACGGCAAGATCGCCGAAATGCGCACCGGCGAGGGCAAGACGCTCGTCGCAACGCTCGCGGCCTACCTGAACGCGCTCTCCGGGCGCGGCGTGCACGTCGTGACGGTGAACGATTACCTCGCGCAGCGCGACGCCGAATGGATGGGCCGCCTGTACAACTTCCTGGGCTTGAGCGTCGGCGTGAACCTGTCGCAGATGGACCACGCTATGAAGCAGCAGGCGTACAGCTCGGATATCACGTACGGCACGAACAACGAGTTCGGCTTCGACTACCTGCGCGACAACATGGTCTACGAGACCGACGCGCGCGTGCAGCGTGCGCTGAACTTCGCCGTCGTCGACGAAGTGGACTCGATCCTGATCGACGAAGCGCGCACGCCGCTCATCATCTCCGGCCAGGCCGAAGATCACACCGAACTCTACGTGCGCATGAATGCGCTGCCGCCGCTGCTCGAGCGCCAGATCGGCGAAGAGAAGGCCGACGGCACGGGCGTCGAAAAGCCGGGCGACTATACGCTCGACGAAAAGGGCCGCCAGGTGTTCCTCACGGAGTCCGGCCACGAGAAGGCCGAACGCATGCTCTCCGAGTGGGGCCTGATCGGCGATGGCGAAAGCCTTTACGCGCCGCAGAACATCACGCTGATGCACCACGTGTACGCGGCCCTGCGCGCGCACACGCTGTTCTTCAAGGACCAGCACTACGTGGTGCAGAACGGCGAAGTCATCATCGTCGACGAATTCACCGGCCGTCTGATGTCCGGCCGCCGCTGGTCGGATGGCCTGCATCAGGCCGTCGAGGCGAAGGAACACGTGAAGATCCAGAGCGAGAACCAGACGCTCGCTTCGATCACGTTCCAGAACTACTTCCGCATGTACGGGAAGCTGTCGGGCATGACCGGCACCGCCGACACGGAAGCGTACGAATTCAACGAGATCTACGGCCTCGAAACCGTCGTGATCCCGACGAACCGCGTACCCAAGCGTGCCGACAAGCAGGATCAGATCTACAAGAGCGCCCGCGAGCGTTACGACGCCGTGATCCGCGACATCCGCGAGTGCTATGAGCGCGGTCAGCCGGTGCTCGTCGGCACGACGTCGATCGAAAACTCCGAACTGCTCTCCGACCTGCTCACGAAGGCCGGGCTGCCGCACGAAGTGCTCAACGCGAAGCAGCACGCGCGCGAAGCGGCAATCGTCGCCGAAGCGGGCCGTCCGCAGCGCATCACGATCGCCACGAACATGGCGGGCCGCGGTACCGACATCGTGCTCGGCGGCAACGCCGAAAAGCAGGCGTCGTTCATCGAGGCCGACGAATCGATTGCCGACGACGAAAAGACGCGCCGCATCCAGCAGCTCAACGACGAATGGCAGACGCTGCACGATCATGTGAAGGCCGCCGGCGGTCTGCACATCATCGGCACCGAGCGCCACGAGTCGCGCCGTATCGACAACCAGCTGCGCGGCCGTGCGGGCCGTCAGGGCGATCCGGGTTCGTCGCGCTTCTATCTGTCGCTCGAAGACCCGCTGCTGCGCATTTTCGCTGGCGACCGCGTGCGTTCCATCATGGACCGCCTGAAGATGCCCGAAGGCGAGGCGATCGAGGCAGGCATCGTCACGCGTTCGATCGAGTCGGCGCAGCGCAAGGTCGAAGCGCGCAACTTCGATATCCGCAAGCAGCTGCTCGAATACGACGACGTGTCGAACGACCAGCGCAAGGTGATCTACCAGCAGCGCAACGAACTGCTCGAAGCGCACGACATCACCGAAACCATCGGCGCGATGCGTCACGGCGTGATGTCCGAACTCGTGCGCGAGTTCGTGCCCGCGGGCAGCATCGAGGAACAGTGGGACGTGCCCGAGCTGGAGGAAGTGCTGCGCAACGAATGGCAGCTCGACCTGGCGATTCAGGAGATGATCAACGAGTCGTCGTCGATCGACGCCGACGAGATTCTCGAAGCCGTGCTCGCCGCCGCCGACGAAGCCTACGAGCAGAAGGTCGCACTCGTCGGACGCGAATCGTTCAGCGCATTCGAGCGCTCGGTCATGCTGCAGACGCTCGACCGCAGCTGGCGCGAACACCTCGCGGCGCTCGACCATCTGCGCCAGGGCATCCATCTGCGCGGCTATGCGCAGAAGAATCCGAAGCAGGAATACAAGCGCGAGGCGTTCGAACTGTTCGCCGCGATGCTCGACGCCGTGAAGAACGAAGTCACGAAGATCGTGATGAACGTGCAGATCCAGTCGCCCGAGCAGCTCGAAGAGGCCGCCGAACAGATGGACGAGCAGGGCGGTCATCTCGTCGATAATGTCGAGTTCCGCCACGCGGAATTCGCCGAAGCCGATGCAGTGGCGGCGGCGCCGGTTGCGGCCGATGCGGCTGCGGCGATGGTCGGCGCGGCCATGAGCCACGCGCACGCCGCCGCGCCGGACGGCCAGAACATGCCGAAGGTGGGCCGCAACGATCCGTGCCCGTGCGGCAGCGGCAAGAAGTACAAGCAGTGCCACGGCAAGATCGCGTGATGCCGGGCGGCGCGCGTACCGTACGTACACGCGCCGCTGTTAGTTTTACGCGGCTCTGCAGTTGGCGCCGCCGTTGACCTTGCAGTTGATTCCGTGGCCCGGACTTCGTTTCCGGGCCTTGCCTTTTGATTCCCAATGCCGGCCAGGCTGAAAGCGCCTCGGTCGGCATTGCCTTTTCGACAGGTCGCCACCATGGCTGTCAATTTTCCCTCGATCGATCCCGCGCAACTTCATCCGGTGGCCGGCGTGACGCTTGGCTGGGCCGAAGCCAACATCCGCAAGCCCAACCGCAAGGACGTGCTCGTGATTTCCGTCGACGAAGGCGCGAGCGTCGCGGGCGTGTTCACGCTGAACCGCTTCTGCGCGGCGCCAGTGACGGTGTGCCGCGAGCATCTCGCGAAGGTGCGCGGCGGCGGCAAGGGAATCCGCGCGCTCGTCATCAACACGGGCAACGCGAACGCGGGCACGGGCGAGCCCGGTCTTGCCGACGCGCGCGCGACCTGCGATGAACTCGCGCGTCTCGCGGGCATCGAGCCCGCGCAGGTGCTGCCGTTCTCGACGGGCGTGATTCTGGAGCCGCTGCCGATCGACCGCCTGAAGGCCGGCCTGCCTGCCGCGCTCGCGAACCGCAAGACCGCGAACTGGTACGACGCGGCGCAATCGATCATGACCACCGACACGCTGCCGAAGGCCGCGTCGCGCCAGGTCGTGATCGATGGCCACACGGTCACGCTCACGGGCATCAGCAAGGGCGCGGGCATGATCAAGCCGAACATGGCGACGATGCTCGGCTTCCTCGCATTCGATGCGAACGTGGCGCAGCCGGTGCTCGACGAACTCGTGAAGCACGTCGCGGACCGCTCGTTCAACTGCATCACCATCGACGGCGATACGTCGACGAACGACTCGTTCATGTTGATCGCCTCGGGCAAGTCGAGCTTGCCGGCCATCACGTCGACGGACTCGCCCGCCTATGCGGCGCTGCGCGATGCCGTGACCGAAGTCGCGCAGACGCTCTCGCAGCTGATCGTGCGCGACGGCGAAGGCGCGACGAAGTTCATGACGGTGCAGGTCGAAGGCGGCAAGGACGTCGCCGAATGCCGCCAGATCGCCTACGCGATCGGCCACTCGCCGCTCGTGAAGACGGCCTTCTACGCGTCGGATCCCAACCTCGGCCGCATCCTGGCCGCGATCGGCTATGCGGGTGTGACGGATCTCGATGTCGGCAAGATCGACCTCTATCTCGACGACGTGCTCGTCGCGAAGAGCGGCGGGCGCAACCCGGCGTATCGCGAGGAAGACGGCCAGCGCGTCATGAAGAAGAGCGAGATCCTGATCCGCGTGCTGCTGGGCCGCGGCGATGCGCAGGCCACGGTCTGGACCTGCGACCTCTCGCACGACTACGTGAGCATCAACGCCGACTACCGCTCCTGATCCTGCGGCTTACGGTTCTTCAAGCCTTTACGCACATGGACAAGCTCGAACAGTTTCTGACCCGCGCCGAAGCATTGATCGGCCGCCTCGAAGCGGTGCTGCCACCGGCCGCTCCGGTCGTCGACTGGAACGCGGCGGTGGCGTTTCGCTGGCGCAAGCGTCAGGGCCGCGGCTATCTGCAGCCGGTGCCGTCGGTGTCGCCGATTACGCTCGACGACCTGCAGAACATCGACCGCCAGAAAGATCTCATCGAACGCAACACGCGCCAGTTCGTGCAGCAGAAGCCCGCGAACAACGTGCTGCTCACTGGTGCGCGCGGCACGGGTAAATCTTCGCTGATCAAGGCGTGCCTGAACGCATTCGCGAACGACGGCCTGCGCCTCATCGAAGTCGATAAAGACGATCTGCACGATCTGGGCGACATCGTCGATCTGATCTCGGGGCGCACCGAGCGTTTTATCGTGTTCTGCGACGACCTCTCGTTCGAGGAAGGCGAATCGGGTTACAAGGCGCTCAAGGTGGCGCTGGACGGCTCGGTGGCCGCACAGGGCGACAACGTGCTGATCTACGCGACCTCGAACCGCCGCCACTTGCTGCCCGAGTACATGAGCGAGAACGAGACGTACCGGCACATGCCGGACGGCGAAATCCATCCGGGCGAGGTGATCGAGGAGAAGATCTCGCTGTCCGAGCGCTTCGGCCTGTGGGTGAGCTTCTATCCGTTCAAGCAGGACGACTATCTGACGATCGTCGGCCACTGGCTGCGCCATTTCGGCTGTGGCGACGCCGATGTCGAAGCCGCGCGCGGCGACGCGCTCGTCTGGGCGCTGGAGCGCGGCTCGCGCTCGGGCCGCGTCGCGTGGCAGTTCGCGCGCGACTGGTCGGGCAAGAAGGTGCAAGACACATGAGCGGCGCCAACGGAGCAGGTAAGGCGCAGATGCGGCCGGTAACCGAAGTGGCGGTTGGCGTGATGGTGCAGCCGGATGGCCGCTATCTGCTGGCGCAGCGCCCCGACGGCAAGCCCTACGCGGGCTACTGGGAGTTTCCGGGCGGCAAGCTGGAGGCGGGCGAGTCGGTCGAGGCGGCGCTTGCGCGCGAGCTGCACGAGGAACTGGGCATCGACGTGAAGGCGTGCCATCTGTGGCACACGCTCGAACACGATTACCCGCACGCCTACGTGCGCCTCTATTTCTGCAAGGTGACCGAGTGGAGCGGCGAGCCGCACGGACGCGAGGGCCAGGCGTTCGTCTGGCAGTCGCTGCCGGCGAGCGTCGAACCGCTTCTGCCAGCCGCCATTCCCGTGCTGGAATTGCTGGCAGCCGAGTGAGGCGACAAAAAAAAGCCGCTGCGTGAATCGCGTAGCGGCTTTTTGCTTTTCGTGCGCCTGCTTGTTGGCCAGCTTATTGACCTGTGTATTGGCCCGATTACTGGCGCGTGTCGGTGGGGGGCGCGTCGTCGGGCGGCGTCTCTTCGTCGTTACCGCCGATGCGGTACTTTTCGGCGGCCCAGGCGCCCAGGTCGATCTGCCTGCACCGTTCGGAGCAGAACGGGCGGAACCGGTTTTCCGGCACCCAGCGGACATCCTTGCCGCAAGTCGGACATTTGACGACGGTGACCATTTGCTTAGCCGGCTGCTGCCGCGTTGGTGAACATGTTGCCGCGACGCGACATCAAAGGCTGCACAGCGTCAGCTGGAACGGCACGTCGACATCGACGGCGCGCGGCCGCAGATCGCCGTCCTGCACGGTGAAGCGCACCCACAGCATGTACTTGTTGGCGCTCGCTTCCGGGATCATGCGCAAATCCGGTGCCACGCGTACCTGCATCAGCTGATAGGCACGGCCCGCGAGCATCTGCTGGTAGCTGCCCTGCATCGCCATCACCTTCGACGCCTGACCCGATTCGCGCGCGAGACGCAGCACGATCGAGGCCGCGTCGCGCAGCGGCAGCAGCGGCATTACCCACTTGGCGATGTCTTGACGGCGCTGGTCGGGATGCAATTGTTGCCATGCGTAGTACGACGGCAGGTCGAACTTGCAGGTGCCGCCCGGAATGATCGCGCGGCTGCGGATGCTCGTGAGCCACTCGTTTTCGGAGAGATGCTGGCCGGTCTTGCCCTGCATCTGCGTGAGGCCCGCGAGTGTCTGCTCGATTTCGCCGAGCACGGTTTCGAGCGCGTTCTGTTCGATGCCGGGATTGCCGCGGAACGGTGCGAGCGTCTGACGTTGCCTTTCGAGTTCCTTCATCAGGTCCGACTTGAGGTCGGCGCGGCCTGCGACTTCCGCGATTTCGAAAAGCGTGGTGAGCGCGACGTGGTGTTCCCTCGGATCCTCCTGCGTCAGGAAAAACGTGAAGCGCTCGAACAGGTCTTCGAGGCGCAGCAGCGTACGGATTCGCTCGTTGAAGGGATACTCGTAAAGAATCAAGCGCGCTCGCCTCTGGCGTGGTCGGTGAAGGATTGCAGCACATTCTAATGCCGCAAGACTACGGTCGCAATCTTGCCGAGGCTGCTGTAGCTCAGGCGTGCGGGCCTGCTGCCTGTTCCTGTGCGAGCGCAAGCGCGATGTACTTCGCGTGCAGTGCGTCCACGTCGCGGCCGAGTGTTTCGAGCGATGCGCCGTCGTTGAGCACGGCATCGTCGGCCGCGGCGAGACGCGCCTCGCGCGTGACCTGGCGCGCGATGATGGCGAGCACCTGCTCGCGCGTGAAACCATTGCGGCGCATGACGCGTGCGATCTGTGTCTCGACGCTGCAGTCGACATCGAGTACACGGTCGACGCGCTGCTTCCAGGTACCGGATTCCACGAGAAGCGGCACCACGACGATCACATAGGGCCCGCTCGCCGCGCGCGACGCCCGCTCGGTCTCCGAGCGGATCAGCGGATGCGTGATCGCTTCGAGCCGCTTGCGCGCCGATTCGTCGCTAAAGACCAGCGCGCGCATGCGGGCGCGGTCCATCGAGCCGTCGGATGCGACGAATTCGGGTCCGAATTGTTCCAGGATCTGTGGCATTGCGGCGCCGTGGGGCGCCGTGATCCGATGGGCGATCAGATCGGTGTCGATCACCGGCACGCCGCGTGCCGCAAACAGATCCGCCACAGTCGATTTGCCGCTGCCGATGCCTCCTGTCAGTCCGACTGAGAACATCGATCAGTTCCCCCACACAAAATAGAGCGGCGTGCCTGCGAACAGCATGACAAACGCGCCCAACGCGAGATACGGACCGAACGGCAGCGGCTCTTCGAAGCGCATGCGACCGGTCCATGTGGCCGCGAGTCCGATCACGGCGCCCGCGACGGCGGCGATTGCGACGATCTGGGGCAGCGCGCCCCAGCCGAGCCAAGCGCCAAGCGCGGCCAGCAGCTTGAAATCGCCCTGGCCCATGCCTTCGATGCCGCGCAACAGCCGGAACAGCCAGTAGATGCACCAGAGTGCGAGATAGCCCGCGATGGCGCCGATCACGGCATCGTGCAGGCTGACGAACGTGCCGGACAGATTCACGATCAGTCCGGCCCAGAGCATCGGCTGCGTGATTTCGTCGTAAAGCATCTGATGTTCGAGATCGATCGCGCTTGCGGCAATCAGCGCCGCGCACAGGGCGAACGCGGCCAGCGCCTTGCCCGAAGGGCCGAACACGGCGAGTGCGAGCAGCGCACAAATCGCGCCCGCGAGTTCGATGAGCGGATAGCGAATGCTCACGCGCGCGCGGCAGTGGCTGCAGCGTCCGCGCAGTACGAGCCAGCTCAGCACGGGAATGTTTTCCCACGCGCGCAGTACGTGGCCGCAGTGCGGGCAGGCGCTGCGCGGAAGCCACAGGTTGTAGCGGCTGGGCAGGCCGTCGTCGGCGAGGTGCTCGCCGGTGGTTTCCGCGGCGTCGCCGGAACCAGCGGAGGCGGCGGCATCGGCGGCATCGGCGCGCCAGGCGCGTTCGAGCATGATCGGCAGGCGATGCACGACCACGTTCAGAAAGCTGCCCACGACGAGCCCCAGCACGATTGCCAGGCACGCCAGAACGGCGGGCGGCAACGCACCGAGTGGTCCGTCAGACGCGAACCCGGAAGTGAACAGAATATGAGCGGGCATGAGAGGTATTGGAATCTGGCAGCGATGCTACACCACGTTGCCGAGTTGAATGATAGGAAGATACATCGCGACGACAAGTCCGCCGACGAGCGCGCCGAGCACGACGATCACGAGCGGCTCGCACAAACTCGAAAGCAGCCCGATTTTTTCGTCAACCTGACGGTCGGCGAGCGACGCGACGTCGAGCAGCATCGCGTCGAGCGCACCCGACTCTTCAGCGACGGCAACCGGCTGGATCACTTCGGCAGGAAAGCAGCCGGCAGCGCGCATGGCGGCCGCGAGCCGCTCGCCATGCCGCAGCCGTGCGCTGACGCCCGCAGTCGCGTGGTCGAAGTAAGCGTTGCCGCTGGCATGGGTGAGCGAGTCGAATGCGTCGGCGAGCGGTGTGCCCGCCGCGAGTAGCGTGCCGAGCGCCCGGCTCCAGCGCGCCGCGCAGAGTGCGGTGAGCAGCGTGCCCACGAGCGGCGGTTTCAGCGCGAGGCGACCGAAGGCGATGCGAGCGCGCGCGGAGCGTCGCATCGCGACGCGCGCTGCGAACACGGCTGTCGCGCAACACGCAGTGACGGGCAGACTCCATCGTGCCGCTCCCGCTGACAGCATCAGCACGAACTGCGTGGGCGCTGGCAATGCCGCGCCGAAGCCTTCGAAGATCTGCTTGAACGTGGGTACGACCCAGATGAGCAATGCCGCCGTGATCGCGACCGCGAGCAACAGCACGGCAACCGGATAGGTGAGCGCGGCACGCACTTTGGCACGCTGCGCGGCGGCGCGCTCGCGATCGTCGGCGATACGCGCGAGCACGGCGGGCAGTGCGCCCGACGCCTCGCCGACCGCCACCAGCTGGCAATACAGTGCGCCGAAACGCTGAGGATGGCGTGCGAGTGAATCGGAGAAGCGCATGCCGGTGGCGATATCGCGCGCGAGCGTGCCGACGATGCGCGGCATGCCCTGCGGTCCCGGTGACTGTGCAAGCAGGTCGAGTGCAGGCGCAAGCGGCAGGCCGGCGCGCAGGAGGCTCGACAACTGGCGTGTGAAACGCGTGATGTCCGCGGGACTGGCGTGTGGGACCGGTGCCGCGCGCTGTCGCGCGAGCACTGTGACCGTGATGCGTTCGCGCTTGAGCGCGTCGCGCACGGCGGCGGCGTCGATAGCGATCGACGTGCCGCGCCTGGGTGCGCCCGTCGCGTCAACGCCGTGCCAGGCGAACCGCCATTCAGAAGGCGCGCGATCCGGATGGGGGCGTGCGGGCGTCATGGCGAATCCGTGGCCGAGAGCGCCTCGGCGAGGCTCGTCGTGCCGTCGCGTACGCGTGCCAGTGCGGCTTCGCGCAGCGTCGCCGCGCCGTCCGCGCGCGCCTGCTGTGCAATGACGTGTGCACCTTGCTTCGCGACGATCCGTTCGCGCATCGCAGCCGTGACTGGCATGACCTCATGGATTCCGATGCGCCCGCGATATCCGATGCCATGGCACGATTCGCAGCCGCATGCTTCGTAAATCGTTTGATCGCCGTCCAGCCCGGCCGCGCGCAACGCTGCCGCCGATTCCCGGGCCGGTACGCGGCATTGCGGGCATAGCCGCCGTACGAGCCGCTGAGCCGTGACGAGCCGCAGCGCGCCCGCGAGGTTATAAGGCTCGACGCCGATATCGATCAGGCGCGCGGCAGCCGCGGGCGCGTCGTTGGTGTGCAGTGTCGAGAGCACGAGGTGTCCGGTCTGCGCGGCTTTCACCGCGACGCTCGCGGTTTCCTCGTCGCGAATCTCGCCGATCATGATCACGTCCGGGTCCTGGCGCAGCAGTGCGCGCAGGGCGACGGCAAACGTGAGCCCGGCCTTCTCGCGCACGTTGACCTGGTTGATGCCCGCGAGCTGGATCTCGGCGGGATCTTCCACCGAGCACAGATTGCGTGAGTCGTTGTTGAGCATCTGCAGAAAGCAGTACAGCGAGAGCGTCTTGCCGCTGCCGGTCGGCCCCGTCACGAGCACGAGGCCGTGCGGTGCGCGGATCGCATCGGCGACGCTCTGCCGCTGTGCTTCGTCGAGCCCGAGCGCCGCGAGCGTGAGGTTCTCGGGCAACGCTTCGAGCCGCCGCAACACGAGCTTTTCGCCGAACAGCGTGGGCAGCGAATTCACGCGATAGTCTTCGGCGGCTTGCGTCGGCAGCGGCGATATGAGCCGCAGACGGCCGTCGAGCGGAACGCGCCGCTCGGCGATATCCATGCGTGCGAGCACCTTGACGCGTGTGATGAACGCATCGCGCAGATGCCTGGGCGGCCGCGCCACCTCGTGCAGCACGCCATCGATGCGCAGCCGGATACGCCAGCCGTGCTCGAGCGGCTCGACATGAAGATCGGAGGCGTTGCGGCGTGCCGCAACGCTCAGCATGTCGGTGAGGAGACGCACGGCGGGAGCGTCGTCGACGCCCGCCGAGGCAGCGGGTGTGGCCGATGCAGCCGCCGCTGCGGGAGTGGCGAAGAGCGGCGCGGGCACCGCGGGGCGCGGCGCGCCGCCGCTCGCCGCAGACTGAAGAGCCGCGAATACGCGGCTCGACGCCAAACGATCAGGAATGGAAAACATCGGACGGAGCCACCTCGAACAAGGAACGGCTCCATCATCGAACGGCGCACGGCTCGCGCGCCATTCAGCCAGACGGCTAACGGCGCGACAGCAGCTTCTTCGTTTTCTTCGGCGGGTTCACGCCCGGCTTGAAGAGCTTCACCGTGCGCACGGCCTGATCGTCGCTGCGCAGCACTTCGAGCTTCGCGTCGCCGATCTGCACGCACACGTCGCCTTCTGGAATCTCTTCGAGCGCTTCGAGGATCAGGCCGTTGAGCGTCTTCGGTCCGTCGGTGGGAAGCGTCAGGTGGAGCCAGCGGTTCAGTTCGCGCAACGGCATGCTGCCGGGCACGATGCATTCGCCGTCCTCGTTCCAGCCGCCGCGGCCTGCGCCGCTCCTCGGCAGCGTCGTCGTGAATTCGCCGATCAGTTCCTCGATGATGTCTTCCGGCGTGACGATGCCTTCCATCTCGCCGTATTCGTTCACGACGAGCGCGATGCGGTGGCGGCTTTCCTGGAAGTACTGAAGCTGCTGGAACACGGGCGTGCCGGTCGGCACGAAGTAGGGATCGGCGAGCAGCTCGCGCAGCGTCTCGCGGTCCACTTGCCGGTTGTGCAGCGCGGATAGCGTCTTGCGCACGTGCAGCACGCCCAGCACGCGGTCGATATCGCCCTGATAGACGATCAGCTTGTTGTGATAGCAGGTTTCGAGCTGATGCAGGATGTCTTCGAGCGGCGCTTCGAAGTCGAGCGCCTCGACGCGGCGGCGCGGGATCATCACATCGTCGACGGTGATGTTTTCGAGATCGAACAGGTTCAGCAGGATGCTGCGGTGCTTGGTCGGCATGAAGCTGCCGGATTCGAGCACGATGGTGCGCAGTTCCTCGGTCGAGAGGCGCTGGTCGCGACCCTGGCTCGTGTTGATGCGCAACAGGCGCAGGACGCCGTTCGCGAACTGGTTCACGAACCACACGACAGGCTTGGTGACGCGCATGAGCGGCGCGATCATGAGGCTCGCGGGCAGGGCGATCTTCTCGGGGAAGGTCGCGCCGACGATCTTCGGCATGATTTCCGCGAACACGATGATCAGGAATGCGACGATACCGGTCGCGATCGACAGGACCAGATTGTCATGGCCGAACGTGCGCAGCGCGATCGAGGTGGTGAGGACCGGGATGATCGTGTTGAACAGGTTGTTGCCGATCAGGATCACCGTGAGCAGCAGGTCGGTGCGGCCGAGCAGGTTTTGCGCGGTCTTCGCGCCGAGCGCGCCGTGGTTGACGAGATATTTCAGTCGATGACGGTTGAGCGCCATCATCGACGTTTCAGAGATGGAGAAGAAGCCGGAGCCGATGAGCAGGAGTAAGACGGCGCAAACTTGCGCCCATAAAGGAATTTGGTCCACGCGTCGTGAATGTCAGAGTGAGTGAAACGGATGAGATGACTATAGCAGAGGGGGTCTTGCGGGACTGGCGCTGCGATGCAGCCGGCGTTGGAGTGCACACAGAGGCGGACGGTGCACGGGGACTTGGGCCATCCCGGTCGCGCGGCAGGCGCGAAGTGAGCCTTCGAAGTGCGCCTTGAGCCTCAAGAAGCAAGCCTTGGAAAGCAGGCAAAAAAAAACCGCACAACATGTGTGCGGTTTTTCGAAATTCTGGTCGGGGTGAGAGGATTCGAACCTCCGGCCTCTACGTCCCGAACGTAGCGCTCTACCAGGCTAAGCTACACCCCGAAATTTCCTGCTATTCATCCTGCTACTCAATTAGACTTTACAGCTCGCTTCGTCTTCTTCAAGACTGGCGCGTCGTCGAGTAAGAACATAATTCTAGCAGGCTATCTTTGTAAATGGAAGAGGGGAACGCTGAAATTGCATCGGCGGCGGCCTGTGCCTCGGCATTCGCGCACGCGAGCGTGTGATCGAGCGCGCCCGAGCGTGTGATCGCCGTGAAGATTTCATTGAAGCGCGTCGTGCCGCCTTGCTCGATGGCTTCGCGCGCAAGCGCCGATTCCGCTGCCGTGCCGTGCTCGATCAGCCAGATGAGCGGCAGCGTGGGCTTGCCTTCGCGCAGATCGTCGCCGGCGTTCTTGCCCATCGCTTCGGCCGTGCCTGCGTAGTCGAGCCAGTCGTCCATGATCTGGAACGCCGTGCCGATGCGGCGGCCGAACTCCGCAGCCGCTTCCTCGGTGCGTGCATCCGACCCCGAGAGCACCGCGCCGAGCTGCGCCGCAGCCTCGAAGAGCTTCGCCGTCTTGTAACGGATCACGCGCATGTAGCGGGACACGTCCACGTCGGCGTCGTGCATGTTCAGGAGCTGGAGCACTTCGCCTTCGGAGATGATCGTCGTGGCTTGCGACAGGATTTCCATCACGCGCATCTTGCCCACGCCCACCATCATTTCGAACGAGCGCGAATACAGATAATCGCCGACCAGCACGCTCGCCGCGTTGCCAAACAGCGCATTGGCCGTCTGGCGGCCGCGCCGCAGGTCGGATTCGTCGACCACGTCGTCGTGCAGCAGCGTCGCCGTGTGGATGAACTCGACCACGGCGGCGAGTGAGTGCCGGTGCGTGCTGCGGTCGCCGAGCGCGCCAGCCACGAGCAGCAGCAGCGCCGGGCGCAGCCGTTTGCCTCCCGCGCCGATGATGTACTCGGAGATCTGGTTGATCAGCATCACCTCGGACGCCAGGCTTTGCCGGATGACGCGGTTGACCTGCTCCATGTCAGCGGCGATCGGGGCAAGCAGGGTAGTTGCGCTGGGGGTAGGGGTGGCGGTGGACGGCATGATGACGTTTATCGATAGTGCCGCGGATTATAAGGCGAATCGCGCGATTCCCGGACGTTGTCATACTGTCCTGGCCGCTTCCGCGTCGCTTCCTGGTCGGCTTCCGCGCAGCTTCACCGTGGTTTCCAGGCACTTTCCTGGCAGTTTCCAGGTAGCGAGCGGCGATCCCGTCAGGGGGCGGCGCCCGGAAAACGTGCGCCGGGCGGTGCCTGGACGCCTGTGGGCGTTCGGTGTCAAGGAGTTTTGACTGCGTATCTAACTCCATGTATAATCAGCGGTTTCCAGCGCCAAATGCAGCCTGCACGTGCAGGTTTGTCAACAAGCTGGAAAGTATTCTCAGAGTGAGGTTCTCAATGTACGCGGTCATAAAAACCGGCGGCAAGCAGTATAAGGTTGCCGTTGGCGAAAAACTTAAAGTAGAACAGATACCGGCAGACATTGACGCAGAAATCACGCTCGACCAGGTTCTCGCAGTGGGCGAAGGCGAATCGATTAAGTTCGGTACGCCGCTGGTCAGTGGGGCTTCCGTCAAGGCTACCGTTGTCTCGCAAGGTCGTCACGCCAAAGTGACCATCTTCAAGATGCGTCGCCGGAAGCACTACCAGAAGCACGGCGGCCACCGCCAGAACTACACCGAACTGCGCATCGACGCGATCAACGCTTAAGTCGACGCAAAGCGCACGAAGGTAAAGGAGCAAACAAATGGCACACAAAAAGGCTGGCGGTTCCTCGCGGAACGGCCGTGACTCAGAGTCGAAACGACTTGGCGTGAAGGTGTTCGGCGGCCAGGCGATCCTCGCAGGCGGCATCATCGTTCGCCAGCGCGGCACGCGCATGCACCCGGGCAACAACGTCGGCATCGGCAAGGACCACACGCTGTACGCGCTGGTTGACGGCCACGTCACGTTCACGACCAAGGGCGCAGCGAATAAGCACATGGTCAACGTCGTCCCGGCAGCGGCCTAAGCTTTTTAGCCCGCTCGCAATCGACGCAAGGAAGGCCCCGCGAAGTTTGCGGGGCCTTTTTATTTATCGTTGTTTATCGTTGGCGATTGGCCCGGGCCACGCCGGCCGCAGACGTTCGGCCAGGTTGGTCAAGCGAAGCTGCGCGCGGCAAAATAACGACATCCACGGGACGGAGTAACGCATGAAGTTCATTGACGAAGCGAAGATCGAAGTCATCGCCGGCGATGGGGGCGATGGCAGCGCGTCGATGCGGCGCGAGAAGTTCGTCCCGTTCGGCGGCCCGGACGGCGGCGACGGCGGGCGCGGCGGCAGCGTCTACGCGATTGCCGACCGCAACATCAACACGCTGATCGACTACCGCTATACGAAGAAGCATCTGGCCCGCAACGGCGAGAACGGCCGCGGCGCGGACTGCTATGGCAAGGGCGGCGACGACGTCACGCTGCGCATGCCGGTGGGCACGTCCATCACCGATCAGGATACGGGCGAGCTGATCGCCGACCTCACCGAGCACGACCAGCGCGTCATGGTCGCGCAGGGCGGCGCGGGCGGCCTCGGCAACCTGCATTTCAAGTCGTCCACGAATCGCGCGCCGCGCCAGAAAACCGACGGCAAGCCCGGCGAGCGCCGCATGATCAAGCTCGAACTCAAGGTGCTGGCGGACGTCGGCCTGCTCGGCATGCCGAACGCGGGCAAGTCCACGTTTATTTCGTCCGTGTCGAACGCGCGGCCGAAGGTGGCGGACTATCCGTTCACGACGCTTGCGCCGAACCTCGGCGTGGTCCGTGTGGGACCGAGCAAGAGCTTCGTGATCGCCGATATTCCGGGCCTGATCGAAGGCGCGGCGGAAGGCGCGGGTCTCGGTCACCAGTTCCTGCGCCATCTGCAGCGCACCAACCTGCTGCTGCATCTTGTCGACCTAGCGCCGTTCGACGAAGCGGTCGACCCGGTGGCGGAGGCGAAAGCCATCGTCGGCGAACTGCGCAAATACGACGAGTCGCTCTACGAGAAGCCGCGCTGGCTCGTGCTCAACAAGCTCGACATGGTGCCCGAAGAGGAGCGTGCCGCGCGCGTGGCCGATTTCGTGAAGCGCTACGAGTGGGACGGCCCCGTGTTCGAGATCTCGGCGCTCACCGGCCAGGGCTGCGAAAACCTGTGCTACGCCGTGTACGACTACGTTTCCGCGCATTCGGATGCACGCCGTGCCGAACAGGCTGAAGACCTCGCGTCCGACGTCCGCTTTCGCGACACGCCGCCCGCCGAAGGCGGCGTGAGCCAGCCGCAGGAGTAATACCTCGCCAGTGCCGGCGCGCAGGGCGCGCCGGCGGTCGCATCGTCATCCGTTATTTGGGGAGATCGCGCAGTATGCGTTCCGTCATCGCCGATTCCCGGCGTCTGGTAGTGAAAGTCGGTTCGAGCCTCGTCACGAACGACGGCCGGGGGCTCGATCATGCGGCGATCGGCCGCTGGGCCAAGCAGATCGCGGCGCTGCGTTCGCAGGGCAAGGAGGTGGTGCTGGTCAGCTCGGGCGCGATTGCCGAAGGCATGCAGCGGCTCGGGTGGTCGAAGCGCCCGCGTGAGATCGACGAACTGCAGGCAGCCGCGGCGGTTGGCCAGATGGGGCTCGCCCACGTGTACGAGAGCCGTTTTGCCGAACATGGCATCCGCACCGCGCAGATCCTGCTCACGCACGCCGACCTCGCCGATCGCGAACGCTATCTGAACGCGCGCTCGACGCTGCTCACGCTGCTGCGTCTCGGCGTCGTGCCGATCATCAACGAGAACGACACGGTCGTCACCGACGAAATCAAGTTCGGCGACAACGACACGCTCGGTGCACTGGTCGCCAATCTGATCGAAGGCGACGCGCTCATCATCCTGACCGACCAGAGCGGCCTTTACACGGCCGATCCGCGCAAGGATCCGTCAGCGACGCTCGTTCAGGAAGCGGATGCGGGCGATCCGGAACTCGAAGCGATGGCGGGCGGCGCCGGATCGAGCATCGGCCGCGGCGGCATGCTGACCAAGATCCTTGCGGCCAAGCGCGCGGCCCATAGCGGCGCGAATACCGTGATCGCGAGTGGCCGTGAATCCGAGGTTCTCGTGCGTCTTGCGGCGGGCGAGGCGATCGGCACGCAGTTGATCGCACGCACCGCACGCATGGCTGCACGCAAGCAGTGGATGACCGACCACCTTCAGGTGCGCGGGCACGTCGTGATCGACGATGGCGCCGTTCAGAAGCTCACTACCGACGGCAAAAGCCTGCTGCCGATCGGCGTGACTGGCGTGCACGGCGCTTTTGCGCGCGGCGAGGTGATTGCGTGTCTGAACCTCGCGGGCGTCGAAGTCGCGCGCGGACTTACTAACTACAGCAGCGCGGAAGCAAACCTGATTCAGCGTCATGCGAGCAGCGAGATCGAGAGCGTCCTCGGTTACATGCTCGAACCCGAACTGATCCACCGCGACAATCTCGTGCTCGTCTGACGTTCTTCATACGCGTACCCAGCAAAAAAGCCGCACCGGCGCAGAGCCGGGGCGGCTTTCGTACTTAATAACGCAACATCGGCGCGAAGCTTCAGGACGCAGCTTCAGCGAACGAACGAGGATTGCGTGCGTCCGTAACGCAGGTTCTGGAGGATGACCGACGCTTTCGCCACGGGTAGCTTGTTCGAGCAGAAGTAGTCCTGATAGAGCGAAGCGTGATACGCGTTCAACGAGCCGTTCTCGATACGCGACCAGTCGTTCGCCACGGTTTTGTCCCAGCCGTTGTGATCGGCGTCGAGACTCGCATAGAGGCGCCATTCGTACGTATCGCAGCGAATGCCTTCGTAGTTCACGTTGCGTGCGCCCGTCGGGCTCGTGATGACGATCGTGTAGCGCACGACGCCGTCCGTGCCGACCGTGAGCGAAGCGGGATCGACGGCGAACTTGAGCGGCGTGTTGTTGGAGACGTCGAACGGCAGCAGCTTCGCGCTGGCCTCAGGCAGCGGAGGCAGCCCTTCGAGCTTGTTTTCCTGCCAGTCGCCTTTACGGTCGAGCAGATAGACGAATGCGCTGTCGTCCTTGTTGGTCGGGCCAGAGCTGCCGCAACCGGCCAGCAGGACGCTACTTGCGGCTGCGGCGCACACCGCAGCAAGAGCAATTCGGTTCAAATTGATTTCCCTTCGTAGCAACGTCGCGACGCGCGCGAGCAGCATCGCGCCGCAAATGCAAACGGCGACGCGAGTCTCGCTCGTGCCGCCGGTTCTTGTGTCCAGTGCGCCGTCGTCGGCCTGTCAGTCATGCTCGTCCGGCGCAGGCACGATCATACTCTGGCCCGGCCCGCAATCGCCTTCGTCCGCTGCGCCATCCGGCTCGTGGACGAACTCAGGCTCGGCCTGCACGGCGTTGGCGTGCGCCGACGTGACGACGCGCGGATAGCGCACTTCGTGAGCGTGCAGGCAGGCGCGATCCTGCCGCGCCGCTGCGGGGCGCCGCAGGAAGCGCGACAATTCCGTCAACGCGAGTTGATAGACGTCGCGCTTGAACTCGATGACCGCTTCGAGCGGCACCCAGTATTCGTTCCAGCGCCACGCATCGAACTCGGGATGCTCCGTTGCCCGCAGGCAGATATCGCAATCGCGCCCGACCATGCGCAGCAGAAACCAGATCTGCTTCTGACCGCGATAATGGCCGCGCACTTCGCGCTTGATGAACTTGTCCGGCACCTCATAACGCAACCAGTCGCGCGTGCGACCGACGATCTTGACGTGCTCAGGTAGCAGCCCGGTTTCTTCTTGCAACTCCCGATACATTGCCTGCATGGGGGTCTCACCATATTTGATGCCCCCTTGCGGAAACTGCCAGGAATGTTCGCGAACCCGCTTGCCCCAAAACACCTCGTTATGCGCGTTCAAGAGGATGATGCCGACGTTCGGGCGAAAGCCTTCACGATCCAGCATACAACCACCTTCGAATCCTTTAAAATTGCTTTGATTATAAACAGATAACGGTCCTCACGCACCCGAGCGCCGGAAGATTGGAGCGTTTTACTGCGCATTCTCGCAAGAGCGGGCAAACGACGCGCGCAATCAAGGTACGAAGGGGCGTTCGCTCGCGAGGTCGGCCCGCGCCCTGTTTAGTGCGCTAGCATGTCGGCACCGCGCAGTTCCGGGAATTCCTATACCCGTTTCACCTTGTTCGGGCGGTCCGCACGGGCCGCCGCTTTTGGAAAATCTGAATGAAAGCCTCCCGTTTCTTTATCGGCACCCTGAAGGAAGCGCCGGCTGACGCCGAGATCGTCAGCCACAAGTTGATGGTTCGCGCGGGCATGATCCGTCGCGTCGCAGGCGGCATCTACAACTATCTGCCGATCGGCCTGCGCTCGATCCGCAAGGTCGAGCAGATCGTGCGCGAGGAAATGAACCGCGCGGGTGCGATCGAATTGCTGATGCCGTCGGTGCAGCCGGCCGAGCTGTGGCAGGAATCGGGACGCTGGGAGCAATACGGGCCGGAGCTGCTGCGCTTCAAGGACCGCAAGCAGAGTGATTTCGTGATGGGGCCGACGCACGAGGAAGTCATCACCGACATCGCGCGCAACCAGATCAAGAGCTACCGGCAGATGCCGGTGAACTTCTATCAGGTGCAGACGAAGTTCCGCGACGAAATCCGTCCCCGTTTCGGCGTGATGCGCGGCCGCGAGTTCATCATGAAGGACGCGTATTCGTTCGATAAGGACGTCGACGGCCTCAAGGTTTCGTACCAGAAGATGTATGACGCCTACACGCGGATCTTCACGCGTCTCGGCCTCCAGTTCCGCGCCGTGGCGGCCGACAACGGTTCGATCGGCGGCAGCGGCTCGCACGAATTCCACGTGATCGCAGAGACCGGCGAGGACGACATCGCCTACTGCCCGACGTCCGATTTCGCGGCGAACGTCGAAGCCGCCGACGCGCTGCCGCTCATCGCGCAACGCGGTGCGGCAACCGAAGCGCTCACGAAGACCGCGACGCCGAGCGCGCCGAAGTGCGAGCAGGTCGCCGAGCTGCTCGGCATTCCGCTTGAGCGCACGATCAAGTCGATCGTGCTGGCGACGGATCACGGCGAAGGCGCCGAACCGACGATCTGGCTGTTGCTCCTGCGCGGCGACCACGATCTGAACGAGATCAAGGCGAGCAAGCTCGAAGGCCTCGGCAATTTCCGCTTCGCGACCGAAGCCGAGATCGTCGAGTGGTTCGGCACGCCGCCGGGCTACCTCGGCCCGATCGGCACGAAGAAGCCGGTGAAGGTGATCGCCGATTCGACGGTCGCGAACATGAGCGACTTCGTCGTCGGCGCGAACGAAGTGGACTTCCACACGACGGGCGTGAACTGGGGCCGCGATCTGCCGGAACCGGTCGTCGCCGACATCCGCAACGTGAAGAAGGGCGATCCTTCGCCGGACGGCAAGGGCGTGCTCGACATCTGCCGCGGCATCGAAGTGGGCCACGTGTTCCAGCTCGGCACGAAATACTCCGAAGCGATGAGCGCCACTTTCCTCGGCGAAAACGGCAAGCCGCAACCGATGCAGATGGGCTGCTACGGCATCGGCGTCACGCGTATTCTCGGTGCCGCGATCGAACAGAACTTCGACGACAAGGGCATCATCTGGCCGGAATCGATCGCGCCGTTTCAGGTCGTCGTGTGCCCGATGGGGCTCGACCGCAGCGAGCTCGTGCGCGAGCACGCCGGGCGCGTCTACGACGAACTCCTGAAGGCGGGCATCGACGTGATCCTCGACGACCGCGGCGAGCGTCCGGGCGTCATGTTCGCGGACTGGGAACTGATCGGCGTGCCGCATCGCCTCGTGATCGGCGAGCGCGGCCTGAAGGAAGGCAAGATCGAGTACCAGGGCCGCCGCGATGCGGAAGCGACGCTGCTGCCGGCCGACGAGGCCGCGCAGGTCGTGGCGCAGAAGGTCCGCGCCGCGCTCGCGCGCTAAGCGTCACGGAGCACGGCAAGCGTGGAGTACAGCTTTCTGTCCGCGACGGTCCTGCTGCTGCTTATCACCGATCCGCTCGGCAACATTCCGCTCTTCATCGGGTGTTTGCACCATGTGGCGCCAGCGCGCCGGGCGATCGTGATCCTGAGAGAAGTGGCGATCGCGTTCGTGATCCTGCTCATCTTCATGGTGGCCGGCAACGGCTTCCTGCGGATGATGGGGCTCACGGATACGTCGCTGCGCATCGGCGGCGGCATCGTCCTGTTCCTCATCGCGCTGCGCATGATCTTTCCGCATCCGGGCGGCCCGTTCGGCGGCAGCGACAAGGGCGGCGAGCCGCTTATCGTGCCGCTCGCCATTCCCGCGCTGGCGGGGCCCTCGGCGCTCGCGACCGTCATGCTGCTTACCTCGCAGGCGCCGGGCAAGCTGCTCGAATGGATTGCGGCGCTCACGGTGACGATGGTGGTTTGCGCCGTGGTGCTCGTGCTGGCCGAGCGCATTCAGCAGTGGCTCGGCGAGCGTGTGGTGACGGCGTTCGAACGGCTCATGGGACTCGTGCTGGTGGCGATCTCGGTCGAGATGATCCTCGCGGGGATCAGCAAGTTCGTCCACAGCCTTTGATATCCGGCGAACGCGCCAACGAAAAAGCCGCTCTGATGGGCGGCTTTCTTATGTCGCGTGCTCCGCGCGTTTCGCGCAAGCGGCGGGGCGCATGAAATTGCTTATGCGTCCGCTTATACGTCTTCAGTTAGCGCACGGATAGTCGGCAGATTGCGCCAGTAGCCCTTCGCGTCCATGCCGCAGCCGAACACGTAACGATCCGGCACTGAGAAGCCGCAATAGTCGGGATGCAGCGGCTTCGCCTTCGGGATGATCTTCTCGCACAGCACCGCCGACAGGAATCGCTTCGCACCCATCGCGAGGATGCGGTCGCGGATCGCAGCCATGGTCTCGCCTTCGTCGAGGATGTCGTCGAGCACCAGCACCACGCGATCCTTCACCGACTCGCGCGGCGCCACGCGCCACTGCATTTCGGCGCTGCCCTTGATGGCGTTGCGATAGCGCGTGAGGTGGATGTAATCGAATTCGAGCGGGAAGTCGAGGTGGGGCAGCAGCATGCCGGTGAAGACGGCGGCGCCGCCCATCACCGATAGCACGAGCGGGAAGTCTTCGCTGACTTCGGCGCGGATGGCTTCGGCCATCCGGCCGATCGACTCATCGACCGCTTGCCTGGAAACGATCTCTTCGGAGTGGCGGAATATGTGCAGGGCTTCTTCGCGATTCATGACTCAGGCGGGATCGTAGCTGTAGCTATTCAGTGTGGAAAATAACGCTGGCGCGCGCTACAGCATAAACCCGCGCTTTCCGGCTCGCGCGCCGCATTACCGACGATGGGCCGCCGCGCGGCGCCCGAACGCATCCGGGCGCCGCGGCAGGGACCGCAAGCTTACCGCATGCCGGGCATCATGCCCTTCATGCCGCGCATCATCTTCTGCAGATTGCCGCCCTTGAGCTTCTTCATCATGGTGCGCATCTGCTCGTACTGGTTCAGCACGCGATTCACTTCCTGCACCTGCACGCCCGCGCCCGCCGCGATGCGGCGCTTGCGGGTTGCCTTGATGAGTTCCGGCTTGGCGCGCTCGGCGGCCGTCATCGAATTGATGATGCCTTCCATGCGGCGCAGCTGCTTTTCGGCGATGCCCATGTCGGCGCCCGCGGCAGCCTGCTGGAACTGCGCCGGCAGCTTGTCCATGAGCGTCGAGAGACCGCCCATTTTTTTCATCTGCGAAAGCTGCGCGCGGAAATCGTTGAGATCGAAGTCGCCGCCTTTCTTGACCTTGTCGGCGAGCTTCTGCGCGGCCTGCACGTCGACGCCGCGCTGCGCTTCCTCGACGAGCGCGAGAATGTCGCCCATGCCGAGAATCCGGTTCGCCATGCGATCCGGATGGAAGACTTCGAGGCCGTCGAGCTTTTCCGCGACGCCGACGAACTTGATCGGCTTGCCCGTGATGTGGCGCACGGAGAGCGCCGCGCCGCCGCGCGAGTCGCCATCGAGCTTGGTGAGCACGACGCCGGTGAGCGGCAGGGTGTCATTGAACGCTTTCGCGGTGTTGACGGCGTCCTGGCCGAGCATCGCATCGACGACGAAGAGCGTTTCCGCGGGATTGAGCGCCGAGTGAAGCGCGGCGATCTCGTTCATCATCGCTTCGTCGATGCCGAGGCGGCCGGCCGTGTCGACGAGCAGCACGTCGTGATAGTGGCGCTTCGCCCAATCGACGGCCGCATTGGCGATATCGACGGGTTTCTGGTCGGGCTGCGACGGGAAGAACTCGGCACCGACCTGCTCCGTCACCGTCTTGAGCTGCGCAATGGCGGCCGGACGATAGACGTCGCATGAAACGGTGAGCACCTTCTTCTTGTGCTTCTCTCGCAGCAGCTTCGCGAGCTTGCCGACGGTGGTCGTTTTACCGGCGCCCTGCAGACCGGCCATCAGGATGACGGCGGGCGGCGAAACGGCGAGATTGAGTTCGGCGGCCTTGCCTTCGTAGTCGCCGCCGATCACGGCGGTCAGTTCGCGCTGCACGACGCCGACGAGCGCCTGCCCGGGCGACAGGCTGCCGATCACTTCTTCGCCGAGCGCCTTTTCCTTCACCTTGGCGATGAATTCGCGCACGACGGGCAGCGCGACGTCCGCTTCGAGCAGTGCGAGACGCACTTCGCGCAGCATTTCCTGCGTGTTGGCCTCGGTCAGCCGGGCTTCGCCGCGCAGCGTCTTGACGACGCGCGCCATCCGTTGAGTGAGATTGTCGAGCATGGGGAGCGGTAGACAGTGCAGCCCGAGTCACAAGCGCGCGGGTATAAGGGTGCAACCGTCGCAGCCTGAGGGGGCTATAGTAAACTTCGAATATGGATATTGTACTGTATGCCCTCACTGCACTCCTCTACGGCGGATTGTGCACCGCCGACTGGCGCGCGCTGCGCCGCGCAGGCGTGCGCCCGCTCCTCGGCAGCGTGCCGCCGGTGCCGGTCACGGCGACGGTAGACGGCGACGGCGTGCCGCGCACCCGCGGTTTCGGGCCGGTATCGCGTACTTTGCTGTTCATCGCGCTCGCGGCGCACGGCCTGCTGCTGCACACGACGATCTTCCACGACAACGAGATGATCTTCGGCTTCGCGTTCGCGTTGTCGGCGATGTTCTGGCTCGGCGTGGGCATCTACTGGATCGAGAGCTTTTTCTTCCAGCTCGACGGGCTGCGGCTCATGCTCTTGCCGCTCGCCGTGGTGGCGTCGCTTTTGCCGATTCTGTTCGGCGGCGTGCGCGTGCTTCCATATGCCGCAGCACCGATGTTCAAGCTGCACTTCGTCATCGCGAACGTCGCCTACGGCCTCTTCGCCATCGCCGCTTTGCACGCAATCCTGATGCTCGCCGTCGAGCGCCGTCTGCACGCGCTGCGCGGCGGCGGCATACCGCGCAATGCGCTGACGCGCGGCGGCTGGCTGTCGAACTGGATCGAGACGCTGCCGCCGCTCCTCACGATGGAGAAGCTGCTGTTCCGCCTGATCAGCGCGGGCTTTGCACTGCTCACGCTCACGCTCATCTCGGGCATCGTGTTCAACGAGCAGTTGATCGACAAGCCGCTCTCGCTCGACCACAAGACCGTCTTCGCGATCCTCTCGTGGCTGATGTTCGGCGCGCTGCTCACGGCACGCAAGATTTCGGGCTGGCGCGGCCGCGCCGCGCTGCGCTGGGTGATCGCCTCGTTCGTTGCGTTGCTGCTCGCGTACGTCGGCAGCCGGTTCGTCTTCGAGGTGCTGCTGCACCGTTCTGTTGCCTGAGCGCGTATCGATACGCGCATCGATGCCATGAGACAGCTTTTCCTTCTGATTCTGCTGTTCGTCGTCGGACAGTGGTTCGTCAAGTCACTGCGCGGCGCACAGTCGCGTTCCGGCTCGCAAGGGCAACGCACGCCAGGCGCTCAGGGTGGCCAAGGTGCACAAGGTGGTCAGAGCGCCCGGAACGGGCAGGGCGCATGGCGCGCACCGGCTGGCGGCGCAAGCCGTCCGAATGGCCAGGCGGCGCTGGCTGAACCGATGGTGCGTTGCGCCGAATGCGGCGTGCACGCGCCGCGCAGCGAGTCCGTGATGATGGGCTCGCAGTCGTTCTGCAGCGACGAACACGCACGCGCCTACGCCGCACGCACGGCGAACCAGGATCGCGCCGCGCGATGAGCGCAGCGTCACCGTTCGAGGCGGACGCGCAGGGCTGGGTGGCCGCCGCGCGCCGCCTGCCGTCGCCGAACTTCGAAGCGCGTCCCGCAGGCGCCGTGCCGACGCTCATCGTCGTGCACAACATCAGCCTGCCGCCCGACACCTTCGGCGGCCCCGAAATCGCCGACCTCTTCCTCAATCGCCTCGACTGCGACGCGCATCCTTACTTCGATCAGCATCTGCGTGGCGTGCGCGTGTCGGCGCACTTCGTGATCCATCGCGACGGTGCGCTCGAACAATTCGTCTCCTGCGACGCGCGCGCATGGCACGCGGGCGTGTCGAACTTCTTCGGCCGCGCGCGCTGCAACGACTTCTCGATCGGCATCGAACTCGAAGGCAGCGACACGACGGCGTTCGAGCCCGCGCAATACGCGACGCTCGCGGCGCTCGTGAAGGCGCTCGCCGCGCGCTATCCGATCCGTGCGCTCGCGGGTCATTCAGACATTGCACCGGGCCGCAAGACCGACCCCGGGCCGCATTTCGACTGGGCGCGCCTGCAACGCGACACGCAGCTTGCCGACGCGTACTTCCCCTGCTTTCGTCAACCGGGCGCACCCGATGCGACGCTGTGACTCTGCGTTGCCGGCATAAAAAATCGCTCTGACTGTTGCGTTACCGCAAGGCCCCGGCGCGCCGGAGCGTTTCTGGTTGTCAAGAGTTTGCGCTGAAATAAATTGGTTTGATCGAGTCCGAATCTTCACTATACTTGGTGAACAACATTCGCTTTTACACCATATGTTGTGTTGTGATGCGGCGCCCGGCTCCATGAGCACGGCGCCGCGTGCATTAGCGGCACAGGAAAAAAGAATGATGTGCGGTGTATCCGGCGCAAGTAGTTGCGAACTGGTGCACCGGCTGTAGTCGGGAAAGAGGGCGCAGCCAATGATCGCGGCATGCACGATGAACACTCGTATCGCGTTTGTCCCATCGGCCTTGCCGCATCCGGCAGCCTCGCCAGGCTGGCTCTCTTTCTCCACCCGATCGACCGCGCACGGGGGCGCGGCATCCGATTTAATCCGCGAAAACGCTTCGCACACTTCCAGGACCAGGAGCTTTGCACATGCAAACGACCGATAACGTCTCGAGCCGGGTAGAAGGCGCGCCTGTTGCGCATACGCCGGGTGGCCAGCCGCAAACCGGCCAGGCGAGCACGTCGCAGTTCGAGGACCACAAGGTGATCCGTCGCAACGGCAGCGTGATGCCGTTCGAGCCGTCGAAGATCGCGATCGCGATGACCAAGGCATTTCTGGCTGTCAACGGCGGACAAGGCGCGGCGTCGGCACGCGTGCGCGAACTCGTCGAACAACTCACGCAGAACGTCGTGCGCGCACTCGTGCGCAGCCGTCCGAATGGCGGCACGTTCCATATCGAAGACATCCAGGATCAGGTCGAACTTGCGCTGATGCGCGGCGGCGAGCACAACGTCGCGCGCGCCTACGTGCTGTATCGCGAGAAGCGCAACCAGGAACGCGGCCACGCGCTCGAAACGCAGGCAGCGGCGGCGCCTGGCCTGAACGTTACCGACAACGGCGTGACGCGTCCGCTCGACATGGGCGCGCTGCGCGCGCTGATCGTGTCGGCGTGCGAGCACCTCGGCGATGCAGTGAACCCGGATCCGATCGTCGCGGAAACGGTGAAGAACCTCTACGACGGCGTGCCGATGGCACAGGTCTACGACTCGGCCATCCTCGCTGCACGCACGATGATCGAAAAGGACCCGGCGTACAGCCAGGTCACGGCGCGCATTCTGCTGCACACGATCCGTCGCGAAATTCTCGAAGAGGAAGTGACGCAGGCGCAGATGGCCGAGCGTTACGCCGAATACTTTCCGCAGTTCGTGAAGCGCGGCGCGGAAGCGGGCCTGCTCGACGACAAGCTGCTCCAGTTCGATCTGAAGCGCCTCGCATCGGCGCTCGACGCGAACCGCGATCTGCAGTTCGGCTACCTCGGCCTGCAGACGCTCTACGACCGCTACTTCCTGCACGTCGAAGGCACCCGCATCGAGATGCCCCAGGCATTCTTCATGCGCGTCGCGATGGGCCTGTCGCTCAACGAGATCGACCGTGAAGCGCGCGCGATCGAGTTCTACAACATCCTTTCGTCGTTCGACTTCATGTCGTCGACGCCGACGCTGTTCAATTCGGGCACGCACCGCTCGCAGCTTTCGTCGTGCTACCTGACGACCGTCTCCGACGATCTCGACGGCATCTACGAAGCGCTCAAGGACAACGCGCTGCTCTCGAAGTTTGCCGGCGGCCTCGGCAACGACTGGTCGCGCGTGCGCGCGCTCGGCTCGCACATCAAGGGCACCAACGGCAAGTCGCAGGGCGTGGTGCCGTTCCTGAAGGTGGTCAACGACACGGCAGTCGCCGTGAACCAGGGCGGCAAGCGCAAGGGCGCAGTCTGCGCGTACCTGGAGTCGTGGCACCTCGACATCGAAGAGTTCCTCGAGCTGCGCAAGAACACCGGCGACGACCGCCGCCGCACGCACGACATGAACACGGCGAACTGGATTCCCGACCTGTTCATGAAGCGCGTGATGGAAGGCGGCGACTGGACGCTCTTCTCGCCGTCTTCCTGCCCGGACCTGCACGACAAGTTCGGCGACGAGTTCGAGCGCGCTTACGTCGCTTACGAAGAGAAGGCCGCGCGCGGCGAGATCAAGCTGTACAAGAAAATGCCCGCGGCCCAGCTGTGGCGCAAGATGCTCGGCATGCTGTTCGAAACCGGCCATCCGTGGATCACGTTCAAGGACCCGTGCAACGTGCGCTCGCCGCAGCAGCATGTCGGCGTCGTCCACTCGTCGAACCTGTGCACGGAAATCACGCTCAACACCAACGACAACGAGATCGCGGTCTGCAACCTCGGCTCCGTGAACCTCGTCGCGCACATGGTCAAGCAGGCCGACGGCAGCTACGCACTCGACCAGGACAAGCTCAAGCGCACGATCAGCGTCGCGATGCGCATGCTCGATAACGTTATCGACATCAACTACTACGCGGTGCCGAAGGCGCGCAACTCGAACCTGAAGCACCGTCCGGTCGGCATGGGCATCATGGGCTTCCAGGACTGCCTGCATCTGCTGCGCACGCCGTATGCGTCGCAGGCGGCGGTCGAGTTCGCCGATCAGTCGATGGAAGCGGTCTGCTACTACGCCTACTGGGCGTCGAGCGAGCTGGCCGAGGAGCGCGGGCGCTACTCGACGTATCGCGGCTCGCTGTGGGATCGCGGCATCCTTCCGCAGGACACGCTGAAGCTGCTCGCCGACGCGCGCGGCGGTTACGTCGAAGTCGACACGAGCGAGACGATGGACTGGGCGTCGCTGCGCGCGCGCATCGCAACGCACGGCATGCGCAACTCGAACTGCGTGGCGATCGCGCCGACGGCAACGATCTCGAACATCATCGGCGTCGCGGCCTGTATCGAGCCGACGTTCCAGAACCTCTACGTGAAGTCGAACCTCTCGGGCGAGTTCACGGTGGTCAACGAGTACCTGGTGCACGACCTGAAGGCGCGCGGCCTGTGGGACGAGGTGATGGTCGCCGACCTGAAGTACTTCGACGGCACGCTCTCGCGCATCGACCGCGTTCCGGCCGATCTGCGCGCGATCTATGCGACGGCGTTCGAAGTCGATCCGACGTGGCTCGTCGAAGCGGCGTCGCGTCGCCAGAAGTGGATCGACCAGGCGCAGTCGCTGAACATCTACATGGCGGGCGCGTCGGGCAAGAAGCTCGACGAGGTCTACAAGCTCGCGTGGGTGCGCGGCCTGAAGACGACCTACTACCTGCGCACGATGGCGGCGACGCACGTCGAGAAGTCGACGGTGGCGCACGGCGCGCTGAACGCGGTGCCGACGAGCGGCAATAGCGGCACTGGCGGCAGCGGTGCGGCTGGCTCCGGCGGCGCATTCGGTGGCGCGGGTTTTGGCTCGGGTTCCGGCGCAGCAGGTGGTGGTGCCGACTCGACGCTCCTGCAATCGGCGGCAGCGCCCGAGGCCGACGGTCCCGTGTGCATGATGCGTCCGGGCGATCCGGGCTTCGAAGAGTGCGAAGCCTGCCAGTGATGCACGCTGCAGTGCACCGCGTTTGAAGCGGCACAGCAGCACTACTAGTAGTAAACAGTAGGCAGCGGTTAGCAGGAAAAGGCGGCGCGTGCGATGCGCGCCGCCAGCAGCCAGGTTCGCGGCGCTCGCATCAATCGCATCAATCGCGACCGCACATTTACCGGCACGCACGCGGCGACTCGCGCAAAGATCGGCGAGAGGGCATCAGGAATCCCTGGAGTTTTCGCCGATGCACGCGGGTTGCTTCACGGGTTGCTTCCCGACATGTAGCGATGATCAGCGTTGAGCAGCGACGAGCATGCGAAGTCCGCCGTTGAAGCAGTGACCGAGGCATGCAGTGCTTCTTGCACATCGTGCGTCGCGCGCCGCGAACACACACTCTTTCACGACTCATTCGACACACGCGAAGGCATGCACTCACGCAGTTATCGCAGCGCTTGCGCGAAGCGATCGACACGATGCGATGACAAAGTGTTGTATGCAGGTCGCACCGTGAATCGAAATCAGAACTTTTCGTGTGCGAGCCCTTTTACCGCTCACGAAAAGATGGTACAAACCGATCTAAATTGATGGTGACATTTATGCTCAACTGGGATGACGAGATCACGGCCGTAAATCCGTCGAGCGGTGCGCAGCAAAACACGATGCGTAACGCCGAGGGCCAGGCTGTCCCGGCTGCCGATGTGCAGTTCGGTCTGCGTTCCACTCCTCAGGCAACCACAGCGGAAAATATTTTCTCCAGCGACTTCGCAGTTCCCCCGCCGCCTCCGGCGCCGGTGTCCTCCGAAGCGCGCGTGAATGTCGCCGACAAGCGCATCATCAACGGTCAGACCGACGTGAACCAGTTGGTCCCGTTCAAGTACAAGTGGGCCTGGGAAAAATATCTGGCGGGCTGCGCGAACCACTGGATGCCGCAGGAAATCAACATGTCCCGCGACATCGCGCTCTGGAAAGACCCGAACGGTCTGTCCGATGACGAGCGACGCATCGTCAAGCGCAACCTCGGCTTCTTCGTGACCGCCGACTCCCTCGCCGCGAACAATATCGTACTGGGTACCTACCGCCACATCACGGCGCCCGAATGCCGCCAGTTCCTGCTGCGCCAGGCGTTCGAAGAGGCGATCCACACGCACGCTTACCAGTACATCGTCGAATCGCTCGGTCTGGACGAAGGCGAGATCTTCAACGCGTACCACGAGGTCAAGTCGATCCGCGACAAGGACGAGTTCCTGATCCCGTTCATCCATACGCTCACGGATCCGTCGTTCAAGACCGGCACGCTCGAAGCCGACCAGAAGCTGCTCAAGTCGCTGATCGTGTTCGCCTGCATCATGGAAGGCCTGTTCTTCTATGTCGGCTTTACCCAGATCCTCGCGCTTGGCCGCCAGAACAAGATGACTGGCGCGGCGGAGCAATATCAGTACATCCTGCGTGACGAGTCGATGCACTGCAACTTCGGCATCGACCTCATCAACCAGATCAAGCTCGAGAACCCGCACCTGTGGACCCCCGCGTTCCGTGCAGAGATCGCTGATCTGTTCAAGCAGGCGGTCGACCTCGAATACCGCTACGCGGAAGACACGATGCCGCGTGGCGTGCTCGGTCTGAACGCGGCGATGTTCAAGGGCTATCTGCGCTTCATCAGCAACCGTCGTTGCCAGCAGATCGGTATCGATCCGCTGTTCCCGAACGAGGAAAACCCGTTCCCGTGGATGAGCGAGATGATCGACCTGAAGAAGGAGCGTAACTTCTTCGAGACACGTGTGATCGAATATCAGACAGGCGGTGCACTGTCCTGGGAGTGAGCGGGACGCACCGCTGATCAAGTCTATTGTGGGGATGCCGGCGGCGCTTGCGCAAGCGCGCGTACCGGCTAGATGATTAGGAGCAGGAACGCCTGATGCAAAGCGTGCCCGGAGCCCTGGCGGCTCACCGATATGACTGGCACTTTGCGAACCCTTCAGAGGGATGGGCAAACTTCCCCCCGGAAAAAGGCGCGGGCCGTGTGGCCGGCGTCTTCAACGAACGTTGGCCGGCGTCGGTATCCGATGCCGGATTGACATGGCGCGCGGTGCCAAAGGGCATCGCGCGCCTTACCGCATTCATTAGCGTAAGCGCGCGGGATCAGCGTACGCCGATGAATAGCCCGCTTCGCAGCGTGCGCCCTGAGAAGCGTTCGCGGGAAGCGGGTTTTGACGAAGGGCGATGTTTGAACTGACTCTCATCTGAACCTGAAGGAGAAGAAAATGGTTACTGCCAAGAAGAAACCGGCGGCCAAGAAGGCTGCAGTGAAGAAAGTCGCAGCGAAGAAAGCCGCTCCGGCAAAGAAAGTTGCTGCGAAGAAAGTAGCGGTCAAGAAGGTCGCCGTGAAGAAGGTTGCTGCGAAGAAGGCAGCACCGGCGAAGAAGGCCGCTGTGAAGAAGGTTGCAGCCAAGAAGGTCGTGGCGAAGAAAGTCGCGGCCAAGAAGGTTGCAGCGAAGAAAGTCGCCGTGAAGAAGGTCGCGGCGAAGAAGGCTGCACCGGCGAAGAAGGCCGCAGCCAAGAAGGTTGCAGCGAAGAAAGTCGCCGTAAAGAAGGTCGCGGCGAAGAAGGCTGCACCGGCGAAGAAGGCCGCTGCGAAGAAGGCTGCACCGGCGAAGAAGGCCGCTGCGAAGAAGGCTGCGCCCGCGAAGAAGGCCGCTGCGAAGAAGGCCGCTGCGAAGAAGGCTGCGCCTGCCAAGAAGACTGCGCCTGCCAAGACGGCTGCGCCTGCGAAGAAGGCCGCCGCGAAGAAGGCCCCGGCGAAGAAGGCAGCTGCCAGGAAGGCCGCCGCCGCGCCCGCACCCGCTGCCCCTGCTGCTGCGCAACCGGCCGCTCCCGCAGCAACCGTGAAGACTGCCCTGAACCCGGCCGCAGCATGGCCGTTCCCGACCGGCAGCCGTCCGTAATACGCAGTACCAGGCGAGGCGCGCATCGCGCGCTTCGCGCTTCGGGTCGATTCGAGGCCCGATGCAGATCCCGTCGCAGGGCACGCCCGCGACGGGATTTTTTTCGCCCCTCACCGGCGCGAACGCCCGTGCGCAGGCATGAAAAAAGGCGCATGCACAGGGGAGCACATGCGCCTGAGGTTCCGCGTGCGGCGACTGGCGCCTTGCGCGGTACAGGGGAAATCGGTGTCGCTGTTTTAGTGCGTGACGCGGGTGACGCCGCCGCTCGAAAGCAGCCGTACGCGGTCTCCGGCGTTGAAGACTTCGCCGGTGGCGGTCTGCGTGATCGCACGCAGGTCGCCGGTGTCGAGGCGCACGGTGATCTCGAGGCCGTCGTGCATCGCGAGACTGTTTTCCGCCGTGTTGCCGGCCACCGCACCCGCAATGCCTCCGATGATGCCTGTGACGATCGAGCCGCGCCCGCCGCCGATCGCGCTGCCCGCCACCGCGCCGAGCGCACCGCCGCCGATGGCGCCCAGGCCGCTCGGCTGGCCGTCGTTCGAGCTGATCCTCACAACACGCACGCTTTCGACCGTCGCCATGCGAACCGTGGCCTCGCGCTGCGCCTGCGACGCCGTGTAGACGTTGGCGGAACTGCTGTTATACGCACACCCCGTGACCGCAAGCGAGCCTGCGATCAGGACTGCAACAATTGGACGATTCATTATTCTGATACCCCGTAGTTCTCAACGGCATTCTTAAAGGCGTTCAAAGGCCCCGCGCGGAGCCTGGGTTCAATTCGGCAGTTCGTAGCTGAACGCCTGCTTGAACCGTTCATTGATCTGCGAGCGCGTGGGCGCGTAGGTCTGCGGACCGAGATGTTCGATCTTGAGCGCGCCCATCAGGCTAGCGAGACGGCCGGAGGTTGCCCATCCGAGACCGTTCTCGATGCCGTAGAGCAGACCGCCGCGGAATGCGTCGCCGCAACCGGTCGGATCCAGCACGCGAGCAGCCTGTACCGGAGGAATGTCCTCGACGCTGCCATCGTGGTAGATCTGCGAACCGTGCTCGCCGCGCGTGACGATCAGCGCATCGACCTTGCTGGCGATTTCTTCGATCGACCAGCCGGTGCGGTGACTGACAAGGTTCGCTTCGTAGTCGTTGACCGCGACATAGGTCGCAAGTTCAATCGCGTGCCGCAGCGACGGGCCGTCGAAGAGCGGCAGACCCTGGCCCGGATCGAAGATGAACGGCATGCCCGCGGCGGCCATCTGCTCGACGTGCTGGACCATGCCGTCGAAGCCGTCCGGCGCGACGATGCCGAGCTTGATGCCGGGCGCTTCATCGGCGCGGTTCAGGTGCGACTGCATCATCGCGCCCGGGTGGAATGCGGTGATCTGGTTGTTCTCGAGATCGGTCGTGATCATGGCCTGCGCCGACCACGTGTCGGGCAGCACGCGCACGTGCGCCTTCGACAGGCCGAGCGTGTCGAGGCGGTCGAGATAGGGTTGCGCGTCGGCGCCGCCGAGCGTCGCCATGATGCGCGCATCGCCGCCGAGCAGATGCAGCGAGTAGGCGATGTTGCCCGCGCAGCCGCCGAATTCGCGGCGCATCGTCGGCACGAGGAAGCTCACGTTCAGGATGTGCACCTGTTCGGGCAGGATGTGTTCCCGGAAGCGACCTTCGAAGGTCATGATGTTGTCGTAGGCGAGCGAGCCGCAAATCAGCGTAGCCAAGGCCGGTATTCCTGTAGGGCGTGGAGAGAGTTGAGAAAGCCGCGCGTCGCGCACTGCACATGCAGGGCGGCGGCGCGCGGCTGCCAGATTACTTCAGTGCTGCGAGCGCAGCGTCGTAGTTCGGTTCGTTCTTGATTTCGGCCACGCGCTCGGCGTAGACGACCTTGTCGTTCGCATCGATGACGACCACCGCGCGCGCGGTCAGGCCGGTGAGCGGACCGCTCGTCACATCGACGCCGTACGCCTGGGCGAAATCATGGCCGCGGAAGGTCGAGGCCGTGACGACGTTGTCGATGCCTTCGGTCGTGCAAAAGCGCGCGGCCGCGAACGGCAGATCGCCCGAGATCACGACGACAACCGTATTGTCGAGCTTGCCCGCGGCTTCGTTGAACTTGCGCGTGGAGGTGGCGCAGACCGGCGTGTCGAGGCTCGGGACGATGTTGAGCACCTTGCGCTTGCCCGCGAAGTCGACGAGCGAGACGGGCTTCAGGTCCTTGCCGACAAGCGAGAACGCCGGTGCTTTCTGCCCGGCGGTCGGGAACGGACCTGCGACGTCGATCGGGTTACCACCCAGCGTGACTTGACTCATGATGTGCTCTCCGGAAGTTCATGTAGCAACGAAAGACGCACCCGGCAGCGCCGGGCGCAGGGAGCGCGCGAGCCGCGCGAGAGCGGCTGCGCAAAGGGAATGCGCATCAGGGATAGAAGATCTCGATGCGGAAGTTCGATGCGACGACATTGCCGGTATCGAGCCGCACGATGATCGTCTGCGTGGTGCGAGCGGGCAGGCCCGCCTCGATACGCGTGCCGGGCGCGACGTAATCCTGCGGCCACAGCACGCGGCGCACGACCACGTTGTTCTGACGGTCGAGCAGCGTGAGTTCGATGGCCGGAAACGCGAGCGCCACGTCGAAGTGATTGCGCAGCGGCACCTTCAGTTCGAGATGGTGCGGATCGTCGACCTGGCGCAGATCGGACGGCTCGACCTGCAGGCCGTCGATGTCGCGCGGCGGCAGCACGCGGCAGCCGAGTTGCTCGCACGCCTGCACATAGAACCGCTGCGAGGCGGGCCAATTGACCATCACGGTTTCGCGCATCCACCAGGCAACCTGAGCGGCGAGCAGTGTGAGCAGGACAAGCGCGAGCAGCGCGCCGACGATGCGCCAGCCCGTGCGGCGCGACCCGCGTGCGGGCGCCTCGCGGGTGACGGCGAACGGTTGGGCGCCTTCATCCGGTGAAAGCGCGCTGAAGCCGGGCTGCGTGGATGCAGCCGCTGCGGCTGCAGCGCCCGGCAGCACGGGATCGGGCGCGCCGGTTCTCGCGGACGATGCTTCGTTCGCCGAAAGGGTCGGTTCGGTGAGATCCGGTGCGACTTGCCGCCAGTGCGCGGCAGCCGAAGGTGCCGCTGCAGCCGCTCCTGCGGCTGCCGCTGCTGGTGCGGCGCCTGTATTTGCCGGCGGCTCGGGCGGTTCGGGCGGGAAGTGCGGCTCGGCGGGCGCATGCACGATCGTCGGCGTGACGCTCGGCGTCAGTCCGGACGACGGCAGATGCTCGGCGTTGTAGAGGAAGCGGTCGTCGATATGAGTGTCCGCGCGCGGCGCCCACCGATCCCATCCGGGGTTTGCGAAGTCGGGTGCGCCGGGTGTACCGGTTGGCTGGCTCGCCGCAGGCGAGCCTTCGGGCGGATGCCCGGCGGCGGGCGCGGGCTGCGCTGCGGTCAGGCCCGCAACGACGTCGGCGGCAACGGGTACGGCACTGGCGAAATCGCCGCCCACCGGCACGTCGAACAGGCTGCCCGACGCGTCAAACGTCTCCTGACAGTGGCCGCAGCGCACAAGGCCGCGCCGCGTGGCGAGCTGCGCGGGCTGGATTCGGAAGACGGTTTCGCAGAATGGGCAGCGCGTTGCCAGGAGCATGTGGGCTGGGGATCCGGGTAGGCCGTACAGTTGGCGATACCCGTCATTCTACTGGCATTCAGCGGTTAGCCGCGCCGCGTGCCTGCGAGGCACACCCAGCCTTCGTATTCGCGCCAGACCGAGATGTCGATCCACGGCTCGTAGAAGCGCGCGACTTCCTCCGCCTGGCGTGCGAGGATGCCTGACAGCGCGAGGCGTCCGCCTGGCTTCACGCGCGACGAGAGCATCGACGCCATGAGCTTCAACGGGTTCGAAAGAATGTTCGCGACGACGATGTCGAATTCGCCCGGCGGGCAGTCGTCGGGCAGGCCGTAGGTGACATCGGCGTGATTGCGCGCGCTGTTCTGGCGTGCCGATTCGACGGCCTGCGGATCGATGTCGATGCCGATCACGGGATTGGCGCCGCACTTCTTCGCAAGAATCGCGAGGATGCCCGAGCCGCAGCCGTAGTCGAGCAGCGATGCACCCGGCTTCACGTTCTGTTCGAGCCACTCCATGCACAGTCGCGTGGTGGGATGGCTGCCGGTGCCGAACGCAAGACCCGGATCGAGTTCGAGCACGAGCGCATCGGGATCGGGTGCGTCGTGCCATGACGGCACGACCCAGATGCGCTCGCCGATCTGGATCGGCGCGAACTGCGATTGCGTGAGCCGCACCCAGTCCTGCTCCTCGACTTCGCGCAGCGCGAACTTCGGCGTTTCAGCGAGGCCGAGTTCATTCGCTGCCGCCGCGAGCAGCACTGCCGGATCCTGATCGTCGCCGATCAGCGCGATCACGCGCGAGTGCTGCCACGCCGTGCGTTCGGGCGTGAGGCCCGGCTCGCCGAAGAGCGGCTGTTCGTCGGGCGTGTCGGCGTCGGCGTCTTCCACCGATACCGACAGCGCGCCGAGTTCGATCAGCGCGTCGGAGAGTGCTTCGGCGCGCTTGCGATCCAGCTCGACGATCAGTTCGCGATAGCTCATGAATTACGCTTCTTCCTTCTGAACCTGCTGGCGCGCGGCCAGACGGTTTTCGAGGTAATGGATGCTCGTGCCGCCCTCGACGAACTTCGCGTCGAGCATCAGCTCGCGGTGCAGCGGGATGTTGGTCTGGATGCCTTCGACCACCATTTCCGACAGCGCGATGCGCATGCGCTGGATCGCCTGCTCGCGCGTCGAGCCGTAGGTGATCAGCTTGCCGATCATCGAATCATAGTTCGGCGGCACGAAATAGCCGTTGTAGGCATGCGAGTCGACGCGCACGCCGGGGCCGCCCGGCATGTGCCACGACGTGAGACGTCCCGGCGACGGCGTGAACTTGAACGGATCTTCGGCGTTGATGCGGCACTCGATTGCGTGGCCGTTCAGCTGGATGTCGCGCTGGCGGAACGAGAGCTTCTCGCCTGCGGCGATGCGGATCTGTTCCTGCACGATGTCGATGCCGGTGATCAGCTCGGTGACCGGGTGCTCGACCTGCACGCGCGTGTTCATCTCGATGAAGTAGAACTCGCCGTTCTCGTACAGGAATTCGAACGTGCCCGCACCGAGGTAGCCCATCTTCTTGCAGGCGTCGGCGCAGCGGTCGCCGATGCGGTCGAGCAGGCGGCGCGCGATGCCGGGCGCCGGTGCTTCCTCGATCACCTTCTGGTGGCGGCGCTGCATCGAGCAGTCGCGCTCGCCGAGCCACACGGCGTTCTTGAACGAATCCGAGAGCACCTGGATTTCGATGTGGCGCGGATTCTCGAGGTACTTCTCCATGTAGACCTGCGGATTGCCGAACGCACGGCCCGCTTCCTCGCGCGTCATGTTGACCGCGTTCACGAGCGCCGCTTCCGTGTGCACGACGCGCATGCCGCGTCCGCCGCCGCCGCCCGCGGCCTTGATGATGACAGGATAGCCGACCGCGCGCGCAATCTTGACGATCTCCTTCGGATCTTCGGGCAATGCGCCTTCCGAGCCCGGCACGCACGGCACGCCGGTCTTGATCATCGTCTGCTTCGCGGTGACCTTGTCGCCCATCATGCGGATCGTTTCCGGGCGCGGGCCGATGAACGTGAAGCCCGATTGCTCGACGCGCTCGGCGAAGTCCGCGTTCTCGGAGAGGAAGCCGTAGCCGGGGTGGATCGCTTCGGCGTCGGTGACTTCCGCCGCGCTGATGAGCGCCGGCATGTTGAGGTAGCTGAGGTTCGATGGCGCCGGGCCGATGCAGACTGCCTCGTCGGCGAGCTTGACGTACTTGGCTTCCTTGTCGGCTTCCGAATAGACGACGACCGTCTTGACGCCGAGTTCGCGGCACGCGCGCTGGATGCGGAGCGCGATTTCGCCACGATTGGCAATGAGGATTTTTTCAAACATGGTGGGTATTCGACTCTTCAATGGGCGCCGCAAGGGGTTCTGGCGGGCCGCCTCAGAGGATCGGCCGCGCGTGCCTCGCGAAGCGAGCGTCCCGTACGTGGCACAGGTGGCTCAGGGCACAGGCGGCTCAGGTGGCACAGGCAACTCATGCACGAGGCGCGGGCGGCGTTGCCGCGCGCGCAGCGCACGGCTTTAAGCGACCACGAAGAGCGGCTGGCCGTATTCGACAGCCTGGCCGTTCTCGACGAGGACTTCCTTGATCACGCCGGCCATGTCCGATTCGATTTCGTTGAGCAGCTTCATTGCTTCGATGATGCACAGCGTCTGACCTTCCTTGACCGTGTCGCCGACCTGGACGAACGGATCGGCGCCCGGCGACGGTGCGCGGTAGAACGTGCCGACCATCGGCGAGGTCACGACGTGGCCCTGCGGCGCAGCCGGCGCGGCAGGGGCGGCTGCGCTTTCCGCGGCCTGGCCCGGCGCGGCGAGCGGCGCGGCGAACTGCCCGGCGGCCGGCGCCGCGTACTGGGCTGCCGGCTGGACGTACACCGGCGGCGCATTTTTGACGATACGCACCTTGCCTTCGCCCTCGGTGACTTCGAGTTCCGAGATGCCCGATTCGGAGACGAGGTCGATCAGAGTCTTCAGCTTACGTAGATCCATGGTGCAGCCCCTTTGAATACGTGAGTGCCGGACGCGCGCGCCGGCACGGGATTAGTGTTGTCTGTCTGAGTGCGTCGGTTATCCGACCCGCGAATCAGGCGCCCTTGACGGCGGCAAGCCGGTCAAGCGCGAATTCGAGCGCGTACAGATAACCCTTCCAGCCGAGGCCGCAGATAACGCCTTCGGCCAGGTCGGAGAAATACGAGTGATGCCGGAAGGCTTCGCGGCGATGCACGTTCGACAGGTGAATCTCGACGAACGGTATGCCGACGCCAGCCAGCGCGTCCCGGATCGCGACGCTCGTGTGCGTGTACGCAGCCGGGTTGATCAGGATGAAATCGATCTGTTCGGCGCGCGCGGCCTGAATCCGGTCGACGAGCGCCCCTTCGTGATTGCTCTGGAAAGTCGCGAGCTCGACGCCCGCATCCGCGGCATGCTTGGCGAGGGCCTGATCGATCTGCGGGAGCGTCACGCGCCCGTACACCTCGGGTTCCCGGGTGCCGAGAAGGTTGAGGTTGGGGCCGTGCAGAACCAGCAGTCTCGTCATGGTCGCTTCTTTTTCTGTGGAATTGCGCGAACTTTAGCGCTGATTAGAGAAATTTGTCTAGTTTTCCGAGCGGCCGATATGGCCCCGGGATCGGCTGGCGTCCGGCAGCGGCCCTGATCTCCCGCCAAAACGCATAAAAGACGCAGCAAAAAGTGCCGTACGGTGCCTAATGCCCGGTCAAATGTTCTGCCGCGTCAAAGTGCATCGAGCGTGTGACGAAGTTCGTCAGGTTTGATTTGGCCTAATTTTGTCGCGCGTACGGTGCCGTTCGCGTCGATTACGACCGTGTAGGGCAAGCCGCCGACCGAGTTGCCGAACGCGCGTGCGACATCGGCGCCGCCGAATCCGGCCACGTAGACGGGGTAGTCGACCTTCACTTTTTGAAGGAAAGCTTTGACGTTGGTGCTGGAGTCGACGCCGAGGCCGACGAACTGAATGCCCTTCTTCGCGTATTCGCGCTGCATGGCGGACAGCTCCGGCATCTCCGCGACGCACGGTCCGCACCACGAGGCCCAGAAGTTCACGACGATCGGCCGCCCCTTGTAGGCCGCGAGTGACTGGGGCTGGCCGTCGGGCGTGGTGACCGCTGCACTCCACAGCTTGCCGAGTGCTTCCTGCGGGTTCGCCGCCGCCGCGTCGGTCGTGGCCGCGCCCGCGTTCGTGCCCGCGTCCGCGCTTGTGTCCGAATTTCCGCCGCGTGTCCAGTAACCGGCTGCAACGCCGCCGCCGACAGCCACCGCTACGACTGCGAGTGTGACCAGAATCCGCTTTGAGTTCATCGGTGCGCCTGAAATCCGTAAATCGTGCTGTTAAAGGTTATCAATGAGGTGATCGATAAGGCTGACGAGGTCATTGCGCCGGGGTTGTCGCGCCGCTCTCGTCGATCAGCGTCTGGAGCGCCTGGGCGTTCGCGCGCGGCAGACGGCCTCGCATGTCGGCACGCACGGCGCCGCGCAGGTCGTCGGTGTTATAGAGAGCAACATGGATGCCCACAGGTTCCTCATCGCGCGATGCCCGGTACATAAAGCTCAGCGTCTCCACGTAGCCGCGGGCGGCAAAATGGCGCGTCTCCGACACGTCGTATTGCACATTCGCGTTCAGGAACCAGATGGCGACGTCTTTCGGGTTGTCGCAGAAGATCTGCAGATGGATGTCGGAATGCGCGCCCGCCGTGCCGTTGAGCACGGCGCCCGTGACGAACGGGTTGAACGCGTCGAGCCGGCGCATCCAGTCGAGCGCGATTTCGCGCAGGCGCCGCAGCACCAACGGCTGGCTTTCGCCCTGAAAGAGAGCCTGATATTCGCGGATCTCGTCTTCGATCTGATCGTTGTCGGGCAGCCAGGCGCTTTCGATGCGCGTATCCCCGGCGACCTGCCGCGCCGCCTTGCGTTTGGCGCTTGCGTAGTCGAGCCCGTCCTCGGCGATCATCCGTGCTGCCGCGATGGCGATTTCCTCGCGCACGCGTTGCGGATCGAAATGTGATCTGCGAACCATCCATCCATCATACTAGAGAATGCTGCGCGGACCTTGCGCTGTCAGGGAAAGCGGCGCAGTACGCCTCGCGCGCTCGGGTACAATAGCGTCCTTCGTTGTGGCGGTGCCGGGCGAGCCGCGCCGCCGTCTTCGCGTTCCCCATCCAGATAACCCGTTTCCCGACGCCCGTGCGGCGCGACAGGCTTATGCACATCCATATCCTCGGCATCTGCGGCACGTTCATGGGCGGTCTCGCGGTGCTCGCGCGCAGCGCAGGCCACACCGTGACCGGCTGCGACGCGGGGGTTTATCCGCCGATGAGCACCCAGCTCGAGGCGCAGGGGATTCGCCTGATCGAGGGCTACGACGCCAGCCAGATCGATCTGAACCCCGATCTCTACGTGATCGGTAACGTCGTGTCGCGCGGCAATCCGCTCATGGAGGAGATCCTCAACCGCGGGCTGCCGTATACGTCGGGGCCGCAGTGGCTCGGCGACCACGTGCTGCGCGACAAGTGGGTGCTCGCGGTCGCGGGCACGCACGGCAAGACCACGACGACGTCGATGCTCGCGTGGCTGCTCGAAGACGCGGGCCTGAATCCCGGCTTTCTGATCGGCGGCGTGCCGCTGAACTTCGGCGTTTCGGCGCGGCTCACCGATTCGAGCTTCTTCGTGATCGAAGCCGACGAATACGACACCGCGTTTTTCGACAAGCGCTCGAAGTTCGTCCATTACCGCCCGCGCACGGCGGTGCTGAACAATCTCGAATACGATCACGCCGACATTTTTCCCGATCTCGCCGCAATCGAGACGCAGTTCCATCACCTCGTGCGTACGATTCCCGGTATCGGCCGCATCGTCACGAACGGCCGCTCGGATGCGCTTGAGCGCGTGCTCACGCGCGGCGTGTGGAGCGAGGTGGAGCGTTTCGGCGTCGATGGCGGCTGGCAGGCGCTGCCCGCCGAAGACGGCGTTCCCGCCGACGAGCGCTTCGCCGTCTATCGCCACAGCGAGCGCGCGGGCGTGGTCGACTGGCAGATCCAGGGCGACCACAACCGCCTGAACGCGCTCGCGGCGATTGCCGCTGCGCGCAGCGTCGGCGTGCCGCCCGCGCAGGCGGCCCAGTCGCTCGCGACGTTCCGCAACGTGAAGCGCCGCATGGAAGTGCGCGGCAGCGTGGACGGCGTGACGATCTACGACGATTTCGCGCACCATCCGACCGCGATCGAGACGACCCTCGCCGGGCTGCGAACCCGCGTGGGACGCGACAACACCCGCATTCTCGCCGTCCTCGAACCGCGCTCGAACACGATGAAGCTCGGCGTGATGAAGGCGCAACTGCCCGCGAGCCTCGCCGACGCCGACCTCGTGTTCGGCTACGGCGCGCCAGCGGGCAAGGACGCGCTCGGCTGGGATCTCGCGGGAGCGCTCGCGCCGCTCGGCGGCAAGGCGCAGGCATTCCACGATCTCGACGCGCTCGTGAAGGCGGTGGTTGCCGCCGCGCGCCCGGGCGACCAGGTGCTCGTCATGAGCAACGGCGGCTTCGGCGGCGTGCATCAGAAGCTGCTCGACGCGCTTTCGGCTCGGAGCGCCGCGTGATCGTCTATCTGCATGGCTTTCGTTCGTCGCCGGAGTCGTTCAAGGCGAAGCTTCTCGCGGCGCGCCTCGCCGCACTGGGCCGCGCCGACGAATGGTTCTGCCCGATGCTGCCGGTGTCGCCCGCCGAGGCCGTCGCGCTCGCCGGGCGCGAAATCGGTGAGCGCCTGAAGCCGGGCGAGCGCGTGACGCTGATCGGCAGCTCGCTCGGCGGCTATTTCGCGACCTGGCTCGCCGAGCAGCACGGCTGGCGCGCCGCGCTCCTGAACCCGGCGGTCGTGCCCGACCGCGATCTGTCGAAGTATCTCGGCGAGCAGTCGCTCTGGCACGGCGGCGGCAGTATCGTCGTCGAGCCGCGCCATCTGGACGAATTGCGCACGCTGGCCATCGCGTCGGTGACGCAGCCCGCGCGCTACTATCTGATCGCCGCGACCGGCGACGAAGTGCTCGACTATCGTGAAATGCTCGCCCACTATCCGGGCGTGCACACGAAGCTGATCGAGGGCAGCGACCACGGCATCAGCGAATTCGCCGACTATGTCGACGATGTGATCGCCTGGTGCGACGCGCCCTGACGCATCCCCATGTAAAGGCTTCGCGCCGTGCGCGAACGTCTCCTATATGTATACGGCACCGCTGCGGCGTACGACGTACGGCGTGGGCGGTCCATGCAAGTTTGAACGAGAGTATTGAGTGAACGTTTTCTTTGAGGAATCGGGCAGTTTCAAGGCTGGCAGCGTGCTGTCGCGCCAGGGCGATGCGTTTCAGGTCGAGTTGCCGGGCGGACGCCGTGCGAAGGTGCGCGCGAAGGACGTGCTGATCGAATTCGAAAAGCCTGCAGCCGGTGAGTTGATGGAGCAGGCCGACGCCGCCGCGCAGGAGATCGACCTCGACTTTCTGTGGGAATGCGCGCCCGCGGACGAGTTCGCCTTCACGGCGCTCGCCGCCGAATACTTCGGCGAACACCAGAGCGCGGTCGAGCGCGCCGCGCTCGTGCTGTGCCTGCACGGCTCGCCCGTCTACTTTCGCCGCAAGGGCCGCGGCCAGTACCAGCGCGCGCCCGAAGAGCAGTTGAAGATGGCGCTCGCGTCGCTTGAGCGCAAGCGTCAGCAGGCGCTCGTGCAGGCGGGCTTTGAGGAGGAACTGAAGGCGGGCAAGCTGCCCGAGGCACTCAAGGGCAAGGCGCTCGGCCTGCTCACGAAGCCGGACAAGAACACCATCGAGTACAAGGCGCTCGAAGCCGCTGCTGCCGCGCGCGGGATTTCGATGCCGCGCCTGATGCTCGAATGCGGCGGCATCGCGTCGCCGCGCGCGCTGCACGAGGCGCGCTTCCTCGCGGAATTCTTCCCGCACGGCACGGGCTTCCCGGCCGTCGCCGTGGGCACGCTGCCCGAGGATCTGCCCGAAGCGCAGGTTGAGGCGTTCTCCATCGACGACGTGACGACGACCGAAATCGACGACGCGTTCTCGATCGAGCATCTCGCCGATGGCCGCGTGCGTATCGGCATTCACATCGCGGCACCGGCGCTCGGCATCCAGCGCGGCGACATGGCGGACACGATCGCGCGCACGCGCCTGTCGACCGTCTACATGCCCGGCGACAAGATCACGATGCTGCCCGACGATTTCGTCGATGCGTTCACGCTCAAGGAAGGCGGCGTGCGCCCGGCGCTGTCGCTCTACTGCATCGTGAATCGCGAGACGCAGGACATCGTCGCGACCGAGACGCGCGCCGAGCGCGTGTTCGTGAAGAACAACCTGCGCCACAACACGCTCGACGAACTCGTCACCGAAGCGACGCTGGCAGCGGGCAGCGGCGAGTATCCGCACAAGGACGACATCGCCGTGCTGTGGCCGTTCGCCCAGGCGCTCTTCGAAAAGCGCCAGCAGGCGCGCGCGGGCTACGGCCTGCGCCGCGAAGTGCAGCGCAATACCGACTTCAACTTCTACGTGGACGGCGAGCACGTCACGATCACGCCGCGCCGCCGCGGCTCGCCGCTCGATCTGATCGTCGCCGAACTCGCGATCCTCGCGAATTCGACGTGGGGTGCGTTCCTGCACGATCACGGCGTGCCGGGCATCTATCGCTCGCAGCGCGCGTTCGGCGCCCCGAGCGGCCCGAAGCGCACGCGCATGCAGACGAGCGCGGCGCCGCACGAAGGACTTGGCGTCGCGCAGTACGCGTGGAGCACGTCGCCGCTGCGCCGCTACGTCGACCTCGTGAACCAGTGGCAGCTGCTCGCGTGCGTCGAGCACGGCGTCGCCGCGAAGCTCGCTGCGCCGTTCAAGCCTAAAGACGCCGATCTTTTCGCGGTCGTGCAGGGCTTCGACGAAACGTATACGGCCTACGCCGATTACCAGCGCCGCATGGAGTACTTCTGGTGCCTGCGCTGGCTCCAGCAGGAAGACCGCCGCGAATTCGCCGCGACCGTGGTGAAGGACGATCTCGTGCGCTTCGAGGAAGTGCCGTTGATCATGCACGTGCCCGCGCTCGGCGTGCATGCGCGCGGCACGCGCGTGCTGCTCGAAGTGATGTCGATCGACGAGCTGACCATCGAGGCGTCGGTGCGCATGCTGCGCGTGCTCGACGCTCCGGTCGTGACGAGCGGCGCCGAAGCGCAAGAGGAAGAGGGCGACGAAGAAGAACTGATCGAAGCCGCCGATGCATCGGCGCAAAGCGAAGCCGAAGCGCTGGCCGAGTCGGATGCGCCGGAAGGTGCCGATGATGCTACGGCAGAAGCTGAAGCCCCGGTCGAACCGAACGCGCAACAGGCGCAACACGTCCAACACGCAGCGGAGACCCGCGAATGAGCACCGGCGGCGTACAGGCGGACGCAGGAGTTGACCGCTACGCCGTGATCGGCAATCCGATCGCGCATAGCAAGTCGCCCGCCATCCATGCGCAGTTCGCCGCACAAACCGGCGAGCGCATCGAATACGGGCGCCTGCTCGCGCCGCTCGACGGTTTCGTCGCGGAAGTCAACGCATTCAAGGCCGCGGGCGGCCGCGGCCTGAATGTGACCGTCCCGTTCAAGCTCGAAGCGCACGCGCTTGCGCACCGGCTGTCGCCGCGCGCGGCGGCGGCGGGCGCGGTCAACACGCTGCGCTTCGACGCCGACGGCATCTTCGGCGACAACACCGACGGCTTCGGCCTTGTGCGCGACATCGAAGCGAATCTCGGCGTGGCGTTCAAGGGCGCGCGCGTGCTGCTGCTCGGCGCGGGCGGCGCGGCGCGCGGCGTCGTGCTGCCGATGCTCGAACGCGGCCCGCGCGAGATCACCATCGTCAATCGCACGGCGGCGAAGGCGCACGAACTGATCGCCCAGTTCGGCGCGGCGGCGGCCGAGGCCGGTTGCCTCGTCAACGGCGGCGGTCCGCGTGCGCTCGATCCGGCGCCCTACGATGTGATCGTCAACGCGACGGCGAGCAGTCTCGACGCCGCGCTGCCCGAATGCGACGAGCGTGCGTTCGGCGCCGGGTCGCTCGCCTACGACATGATGTACGGAGCGCAGCCGACCGTGTTCATGCGCCACGCGCAGGCGCTCGGCGCGCGCGCGGCGGACGGACTCGGCATGCTGGTGGAGCAGGCCGCCGAATCGTTCTATGTCTGGCGCGGCGTGCGTCCCGACAGCGCGCCGGTGCTGGCGGCGTTGCGCGCGCAGCTCGCGGCGCAGGCTTAACGCCACCGCACGCGCGCCGCACGCGCAACGGGGACGCAATGACGGGACGTGAAGCCGCGAAGCGCAAAACCGCGAAACGACCGGGCATGCTGCGCTGGATGGCGTATGCAGTGGCCGTGTTCGTCATCGCGTGGATTGCGCTGCAGGCGTTCTACTTCGCGCAGATCGCGGCCTGGAATTTCATCGATCCTCAATCGACGGCGTTCATGCGCACCGATGCGGCGCGCCTCGGCGCCGGCCGTCCCGATCTCTCGATCCAGCATCGGTGGGTGCCTTACGGCGAGATTTCGCGCAACCTCAAGCGTGCGATCATCGCGTCCGAAGATGCCGACTTCGTCAACAACAGCGGCTACGAAACCGACGCGATCCTGGAGGCGTGGGAAAAGAATAAGCGGCGCGGACACATTGTCAGCGGCGGTTCGACGATCACGCAGCAACTCGCGCGCAACCTCTTCCTGTCGCGCGAGAAAAGCTATATCCGCAAGGGCCAGGAATTCATCATCACGTGGATGCTCGAAACGCTGCTCGACAAGGAGCGCATCTTCGAGATCTATCTGAATTCGGTGGAGTGGGGCAACGGCGTGTATGGCGCGCAGGCGGCGGCGCATTACTACTTCCGCACGACGGCCGCGAAGCTCACGCCCTGGCAGTCCGCGCGGCTTGCTGTGATGCTGCCGCGCCCCAGGTACTTCGACGCGCATCGCAACTCGGCCTGGCTCGCGCAGCGCGCCGCGGTGATTGCGCGGCGCATGGGCGCGGCCGAGTTACCGCACTGAATGCATGAAGAAAGCGCCCCGAAGGGCGCTTTCTTCATTTCCCGCGTTATTTCCCCGCTTTATTCGGCGTTATTGCCGCGCGAGCCGCGCATTGTCCGGCATCGGCATGTTGAAGTTGGTGCGGAACGGATTGATGTCGAGCCCGCCGCGGCGCGTGTAGCGCGCGTAGATCGCGAGCCGGTCCGGTTTGCAGGTGCGCAGGATGTCCACGAACATGCGCTCGACGCATTGCTCATGAAAGCCCGTGTGATTGCGGTACGAAATGATGTAGCGCAGCAGCCCGGCCTGTTCGATCTGCGGCCCGACGTAGTGGATCTGGACGCTGCCCCAGTCGGGCTGGCCGGTCACGGGGCAGTTCGACTTCAACAGATTCGAGATCAGCGTCTCTTCGACCGGCGCTTCGTTGAACGCAGCGGTGAGCAGCGACGGCTCCGGCTGATAGACCTCGGCTTCGAGATCGAGACGGTCGAGCGAGAGGCCTTCGAATTCCTCGAACTGAATCTTGTGAAAGCCGCCTGGCTGGTCGAGCCGTACCGACGCAGTTGCGCCGCAGGCCGCCGAAATATCGCGCTTGAGCAGATCGCGCACGGCCTCGGCGGAATCGAGCTTCGTCTGCGCGAACGAGCCCAGATAGAGCTTGAACGACTTCGACTCGACGATATTCGGCGAATCGGCGGGGATGAAGAACGTCGCGATCGCGATCTGCGGCTTGCCGCGCGCGTTCAGCCACGAAAGCTCGTAGGCGTTCCAGATATCGGTGCCGAAGAAGGGCAGTTGCGCGCCGATGCCGATCGTTTCGCGTGCGAGCGCGCGCGGAATCGGGAACAGCAGTGAGGCGTTGTACTGTTCGGCGTAGGCGGCGGGCTTGCCGAGCGGAGATTGGTCTGGAGTCATGATGCGCTGGTTACGGTTGCTGCAGGGGTTACTGCCGGGGTTGCCGCCGGGGTTGTCACCGGCGTTGCCATCGGGTTTGCCATCGGGTTTGCCACATTCGCCACGCCGCTCGCCACGTGCCCGGTCGCCGTGACCGAACTGGCCGATTCGCAGTGGCGGATCTGGTCGTCGAAGAAAAAATCGGGCTCGAACTCGCGCAGGAACGGGCCTTTGTCGAGTCCGCCGAGGAACATCGCTTCGTCGATTTCGATGTTCCATGCCATCAACGTGCGGATCGCGCGCTCGTGCGCCGGCGCCGAGCGCGCGGTGACGAGCGCCGTGCGGATGCGCATCTGCGTATTTGCACGATTCGCACTATTCGCACCCGCAAGCTTTTGCAGGCGGTGCAGCGCTTCGAGCAGCGGCTTGAGCGGGCCTTGCGCAAGCGGCAGTTCGCGGTTGTCGCGCTCGTGGCTCACAAAGGCGCCCAGGCCCTCGCGCTGGAAGATCTGCTCGGCTTCGTCGGAAAAAAGCACGGCATCGCCGTCGAATGCAATGCGAATCTCGTTCGCGTTGCCACGCGCCATTGTCGCCGAATTCGCGGAATCCGTATCCGCGCGCGGAAACACGCGCGCGGCAGGAAACCCGGCGGCGAGCGCGTCGCGTACGTCATCCTGGTTCGCCGAAAGAAATAGCGATGCATTGAGCGGCTTCAGGTACGCCCAGGGTGCGCGTCCGCGCGTGAAAACGCCGCGCTGGATTTCGAGCGCGTGCTCGCGGCACGAACTGAACGCGCGCAAACCGCTGATCGGATCGCTGCGCGAGAGGATCACCACTTCGACGCGATGCACGCCGTCGTTGAGCGCAAGCAGCTTGCGGATCGGCGCGAACGCGACGCCGGGCTGCGCGGCCACGTTCAGCCGCGCGCGCTGTAACGCCTCGTAGGCCGCGAGATCGCCGGCCTCGAAGATGCGGTTTTCCTCCTCGAAATCGAAGAGGGCGCGCGACGAGATGGCGACGACGAGTTTGTCGGAGAGCGAAACGCCCACGATGGCGGCCCCTTGCACGGACTACGACGATGACGACGATTACGCGAGAAACAACCGGTAAGCCGGATTCTGCGTCTCTTCCCAGTGCGGATAGCCAAGTGTTGCGAGAAAGCGCCGGAATTCGGCGTCGTCGGCGCCAGGCACCTGAATGCCCACGAGGATCGAACT
>NZ_JBHSMP010000046.1:0-23885 GCF_042655705.1 Paraburkholderia denitrificans
GAGGCGAGAGTCTCACGTACGGTTCTGCGAGAGACTCGGGATGAAATTCCCCGGGTCTACTCACCCGTGAGCGAGTTCGGGAATCTCGGCCTTCGCTGCCGCGTAACTGCGCAGCCGGTCAGTAACGATCACGCGTGGCACCGGGTTCGAACGCAGCATCCGCCGGAAGAAGCGCTTTGCCGCAGGCTTGTCGCGCCGCTTTTGCACCAGCACATCCAGTTCGGCACCATGCTCATCTACCGCACGCCATAACAGATACGCCTCGCCGCGCATCGTGACGAACATCTCATCAAGATGCCAGGTGCCACCCGGATTTCGCCGCGCCGCTTTGGCGCACCGTGCAAAGACAGCGCCGAAATTGTCGCACCAGCAACGGATCGTTTCGTATGTGACTACGACACCGCGCTCGAGCAACAACTCCTCAATGTCGCGCAGGCTCAGGCTGAACCGGAAATACCAGCGAACAGCACAGCTGATGACGACAGCGGGGAACCGGTGGCCGGTGATAAATGGATTTCGTCTTCTTCATTGCATCATTTTACCGCCGCCTGTCCACTAACCTGACAGTGCCCCCAGCAGCCTTGTCGCGATGCGCGCTCACTTTGGGGCAATCGCCCGTAACGTTACAGCACCACTCTCATCTGTGGTCGCCGCCAGGTCGCCATCTGGGCCTTCATCGACTTCGACCTGCGAGGGCAGGGGCTCGACCGGATAACCGTGGTGCTCCCATGCATCGAGCCCTCCCTTCAATGCACATATGCGTTTGAATCCCTTTCTGTGCATCTGCCGCGTAATCTGTTTGGCGGTCGCTTCATTGGGGCAAACGCAGTAAACGACGATGTCGTGCTCGAGCAGCGCTGCGTCGACCTTTTCCGGCGAGCTCAGGTCGAGAAGCAAGGCACCCGGTATCCGATGCGGCTCTGCCTGCCTGACTGCCGCCGGGCGCGCATCCAGGATAACCGGTGGCCGGTCGTTTCGCATCATCGCATCAAGCTGAACGGGTGAAATCCGGATGTGCGCAAGCCATCTCCGAAATCGCAAACGCTGAATCCATCTGTAGCAGAAGTACAGGACCGATACCAATGCGAGCATGTCAAGTACAGTCGCGCCATGTGCACTCACGACAGCCATGAGATGGGTCAACTGATTTCCGAAGAGCGTACCCCCAAGCAACCAGAAACCCGACCACGCCAACGCCCCTGTAAGGTCCCATGCCAGGAAAATTTTCTTGTCGATAAGGGTCGTGCCCAGAAGCGGTGGCGCAATGAGTCCAAGGCCGGGAACAAACTTCGAGACCGACAGAATTGGTGCACCGAACCGTTCAAAGCACTCGCGCGTTTTCTTTATGCTCGTGTCCAGCGAGAGCGATATCCGCACGAGCGCGTTTAGTACACGACGCCCGTAGAGCCGTCCTATTGTGAACCAAATACAGTCGGCCAAAACCACGGCAAGCACCGCGCCAGCGAGTACGTACCAGAATGAAACCAGCCCCGACGAAACCGCAGCGCCTGCGAGAAGTAGCATGGGCGCAGCCGGCATCGGGACGCCAAGCTGGGTAGCCAGCACGCTTGCGAACACAGCCCAGGCGCCCCACGTGGTAATTAACGCTGGTGAAACTTCGGGCACGACCCTGCTCCCTGTTGTTTAATGTAAAACGGCACTCACCAGGTGAGGCAGCCGAATGACGAGCTTTACGACACCTGTGAGAATGCCTTCGCGAAGTAACCCGGCTTATCTGCCCATAGCGGTCAATAAGGTCAGCGGAGTGCCGCGGCATTCCACTGTGGAAATTGCGGAGGTGGCTGGCACGGCAAGCAACTGGGTCGATGGGTACCCTTGGGGCGCGTCACCACGCAGGACATTGAACGGCCATGCTGGCGTGCTCATGTGCTCATGCGCAAGCGACCCGATCCAGACTCGTGTTGCTGCTTTACCACTAACATCCACGATTGCACGGCCACTGTCCCAGAACCTAAGCACGTACCGGTCTTCGGGTGTTTCGCCGGTCCGGATAAACATCATGGTCGACGGCACCCCATTGTTCAGCCGTGGTAATACGGGTAATTCCATGGCGCCCGCGTGCGGCACGGCCAGCGACAGCACGCTATGAATATCGAGCCCCGGACTCTCCATCCACCCCGTCGCGTGAAGTTGCCGGCGGATGTCCTCGCGCCCGGCAGCCCATTGAATGGAAAACGCCTCTGACCGCTCTCCGACCATATCTGCGCGGTAGCAGGGTAGCTCGCTCCAGAGCGACTTCGCCCATTGGTCTTCCGTGCCGAGCACTTGCATAGACGTTTGTGACCGCTCATCGAATTGGCGAGGCGAGTTCGTATCGTGCTGCAAACCTGAACTGCAACCCGCGACCAGCAGAAAAATAGCCGACAAGTAACCGCGCGCGGACACGTGCGGTCGATGCCAGACAGCGATAAGCCCAACGATGGCCACCCATACCAACGCCAGCGCCGCGCTCGCAACGACATCTGACAGCCATAATCGTCCGAAGTAGAGCTCAGAGAGTGCAGTACCGGAAATAACGACCGCGCATGTCATGGCGGCAAGAAAGCCGATGAGGGCTCCTTCCCTGCGCATGATGGAAAATCCGATGAACCCATAAACCACGACCGATGCCGCCACATGATTGCAGGCAGACCTGTACGCATCTGTGGGCAGCGAGCCGGGCGGCACACGGTCAATGATGCACTGAATAGCCAGAAGTACGACTCCGGAAAAGACGACAGCGCCCAGCCAGGAAATCAGGGCGCACCAGCGGCGCTCCAGTGCCATCCAGCACGAGGCAGTCGCCACCAATGCCAGGAGAGTCGGTATGCTCGACAGCAGAGAAAGCCGGGACAACACGGAGTCGCTCCACGGATTACGGACCGACTGCATGAACTGGAACACCGAAACGTCAAGCTGCAGGAAGGGCGCCGCACCGATGACGTCTCGAAGAATCCTGAAAAATACGCCGGTGCAAAGGACAACGACTGCGGAGGCACTCACCGTAATCACGAGCACGGTCCGGTCAAGACTCAACAACCGGAGAATCACGGAACTGGTTCGCCCCGTGTGATTTGTGGCCCAATCCGACAGTCTGACCTGGAGCGCCGATGCCAGGTTACTGGCTCGTCGCGCCAGAAAGCGCGCGACCCGCAATGTCATCCATACAAGACCGACCAGAACGGCCAGGAGGACAACGAGGCGAAAGGACACCGCTCCGGCTAACTGAACTGATGCGCCGAACACGATACCCGGCAAGATATGTGCTGGTGCCCATACCAGGGCTGACGCAACATTGATTGCGTAAAAGCGCGCAGGCCGCATCTCGAACATTCCAGCCACGACAGGTATGACGGCGCGTACCGGGCCGATGAATCGCGCGAATACGATGCTTTTTGCACCGTGCTTGATAAAGAAGGCGTGCCCCTTCTCAAGCATTTTCGGATGCGTGCGAAATGGCCACATCTGGCTAATCGTTTCCTTGAAGCGGCTTCCGAGCCAGTCGCTCAACGCGTCACCCGCGACAGCGCCGACCAGCGCGCATCCAAGACTCCAGCCAAGATTCAGGGACCCTGTTCCGACAAGCGCACCGCCCAGAAACATCACCGTGCTGCCGGGGATGAATGTCCCGATTACGGCCACAGCCTCGAGAAAAGCCGCCAGAAAAATCACGACTAGCGTCCAGGCGGGATGGCCTGCGAGCAAATGCATCAAATGAGCGTACGCATGCTCCATGCCGTCTCCAGAGACTGCCCGCGACGCGCAGGCTGGTGCGCCCCAAAAGACCATGCTCGGGACCGCCAGCTCTCATCGGGACAAATCGACGGGGCCTGCGGCCGACAATAAAAGGGACTTCGTGGGAATGCGCGGTGGTGGTGGCGCGGTGTCTGTCAGCGCTGCCGCCAGAATCACCGGATGTTGATGCCGTGGTCACGGACTTGAAGGAAAACGAATATAGATGTCCCGGCGCGTGGCTTCAACGCCTCATCGGCGAAAGAGTATTACGAATATTGAAAAAGTACCGACCGTCGACACTTCTTAACGGAACGCTGCTTCGCGGGCGACGCTCGCGTCAGACCTCAGAAAAAGGAGCCCAGTCGCTTCATTGACTTGCGGAATTTTTGCTCGGACTGCGTCCTGCCTGCGCGCACGTCTTCTTGTTGCTTCTTAGCTAGACGGCCAGCGCTCCCACAGTCCGCCCGGTACACAGCCAGAAGGCATCGACATCGAGAAAGGCGGCTATCCGAGGGAATACATTCACCGGCGGCACCGTGATACCACGGCGCCAGAATTGCACGTCATGCAGGCCTACGTTGAGCCGCCGGGCGAGGCGGGCGGTACTGATGCCGGCCCGATTCAGGGCGGTGTCTAGGCGTGCGGCAAGGGCGCGTCGGCGTCTGCTGTCCTCACCGCTACGCTCCAGACGCTCGATGGCTTGGGCGCGTTGGTTCATCGCGATCGACTTCTCTTCCGGATGCGTTGATGGTTGTCGTCGGCTGGTGAGCCCGACAAGGTCTATTATTCGGACAAGCGGCACGTTTCGCGGTGGTACGTGTTGGAGCCAGCCTGGAACCTTTTAGTACCGGCACACCGCGTGGGCTGATGCCCGCAGCAGCACACCGGTGCCATTGATTGCGTCATTTCATTCGCGCGCCGTCTTGCGCCACCAGTACATCAGCGTGGCAAAGCCATTCGCGCCTCTGGATGCCGCTTCCGCGACTATACGATCACCTGCGCGTGCGCCGAACGATCATTTGCGAGCAATTCGGAGATCTGCCGCAGCGCGGCCTGAAGGCCTGCGCGTTCGGTCGTCGCACCTAGCGAGATGCGGATCGCGTTGGTCGATTCGGGGCCTTGCGCGAATGCGGTCGAGGGCGCCACCATGATGCCCTCGATGCGCGCCGCCGCCGCGAGATCGCGTGCGTCCCAATAGCTCGGCACTATGTACCAGATGTGGATGCCCGCACCTGCCGGCGAGCCGAGCGTCTGCGCCGCCATCCGCTGTCTCTCGTGCGCCTCCGCGCGCACGCCCTCCAAGATCTGGGCGGCCACGCCGTCGTCGATCCATTGCATTGCGAGCGCGTTCGTAAGCGGCGCCGCCATCAGCGAAAACGAGCGCATCGCGGTCAGCAAGCGCACGCGCGAAGCGGCGTCGGGCATCACAAGAAAGGCCGTGCGCAGCCCAGGCGAGAGCGTTTTCGAGAGCGTCGAGAGATAGGAGACCTGGGCCGGCGCGAGGCACGCGAGCGGCGGCGGTGCGTCGGGTGCGAAGCGCCAGTACGGATCATCCTCGATGATATGCAGGTTGCAGCGCGCCGCCATGCCAAGGATTTCGCGGCGGCGCGCTTCAGGCATGGTCATCGTGGTGGGATTCTGCAGCGTCGGGTTCAGGTACAGCAGGCGCGCCCCATGCAGGCGGCTGGCCGCTTCGAGCGCGTCGGGGCGCATGCCGTCGGCGTCCGTCGCCACAGTTTCGAGGCGGCGGCCCAGTTCTGCGACGGCGTGCGGTAGACCCGGATAGACGAGCGGCTCGCTCAGGACCACCTCGCCCGGTTCAGTGAACGTAAGAATCAGTGCAGCCAGCGCCGCTTGCGCGCCGGGACACACCGCCACGCGTGCGGGATCGACCCTCCCGAGTACCGGTTTCAGCCACTGTGCGCCTGTTTTGCAGTCGGCCACGCTGCCGCCGCCGATGTGATACGTCATCAGCAAGTCGGCGTGGCTGCGCAGCAAGAGGCGCGAGAGGCCCTCGCGCAATAGCGCGTCCGTATCAATACCCACGGGCGGAGGTGGAATGTTCTTGCTCAGATCCACGCGCTGCGAGAGTCTCGCACGCGGTGCCGCAACGAAGGTGCCGAGTGGTCCGCGCGCCTCGATAAGGCCGCGCCGCCGCGCTTCGTTGAAGCCGCGCGTCACAGTGGTCAGGTCGACGCCGAGCAGGGCGGCGAGTGAGCGCTGCGTGGGCACACGCTCGCCTGGCACGAGCACACCGTTGGCCACGCCGCGCTTAATGAATTCGACGAGTTGCCGATAACGCGGCGCGCCACCGGCATCCAGAGCAGAAGCCCACGCCGCCGTGCCGTTGTGCGGATCAATCAGGTTGTTTTGCGTCATTTTGTCGCGGATGTATGCGTCATGTCTTACTTTACCATCCAGACGCGAAGCGCGTAAATGCATACATTCTGTCCATGTATGGTTTTCTGGGTGGCGAAGTTTAGCCGTCGCGAAGGCAATGTGAGCACGTATGGATGGGTTTGCGCGATCGTCAACCATGGAACCCCACATGCGCAATTCCGACTCTCGAAGAGGACCGGCCGTCGAAGCCGGCCCACCATTGCCCCAGTCAACACGTTTCTTTCCACTCTTCCAAAGCAAACTGCGCGCCGCCGCGACGCTCGCCGCCAGCGGCGCACTCGTGCTGCTTGGCGGCTGCAGTTCTGTGCTGCTCAATCCTAAAGGCGACATCGGCTCGCAGGAAAAGCACCTGATTCTGGTCGCGCTCGGCCTGATGCTGCTCGTGGTGATCCCGGTGATTGCACTCACGCTGTGGTTCGCGTGGCGCTACCGGGCATCGAACACGCGCGCGACCTACGCGCCGAAGTGGGCGCACTCCACCGCAATTGAAGTCGTCGTCTGGTCGATTCCCTGCGTGATCGTGCTCACGCTCGGCATGCTGATCTGGCGTACCACGCATTCGCTCGATCCGTATCGCCCGATCGAATCGCAGCAGAAGCCGTTGCGCGTCGATGTGGTGGCGCTCAACTGGAAGTGGCTCTTCATCTATCCGGATTACGGTGTCGCCTCGGTGAACCAGCTGGCGATTCCGGTAGATACGCCCGTATCGTTCCGCTTGACCGCCGAATCGCTGATGAACTCTTTCTTCATTCCGCAACTGGGTAGCCAGGTCTACGCGATGTCGGGCATGCAGACGAAGCTTCATCTGATCGCGAATGAGCCCGGCGTCTACGCGGGTCGTTCGGCGGCGTTCAGCGGCCCGGGCTTCTCCGACATGCATTTCGACACGCTCGCCACCAGCCGGGCCGATTTCGACGCCTGGATTGCACGTGCGAAAGCCTCGCGCGTGCCGCTCACCAACGCGGCCTACGCCCATCTCGCGCAGCCGGGCGAGAAAACCCCGGTAACGCTTTATTCGAGCGTGGCACCGGATCTCTTCGAAAGCGTGGTCAACAAGTACATGCTCGATGTCCATGGCAATCCGATTTGCGGAACCGGCACGGGTGCGCACGTCTTCGATCGTACCGGCGGGTCAACACCCGCCAACCTGGCAGCGGAGTAATCACATATGTTTGGAAAACTTACGCTCGATGCTGTTCCATGGCACGAGCCGATCATCATGGGCACGGGCTCCGTCGTGACGCTCGGCGGCCTTGCCTTGCTCGCCGCCATCACGGTCGTGGGGAAGTGGGGCTATTTGTGGCGCGAATGGATTACCTCGGTAGACCACAAGCGCATTGGCGTGATGTACATCATTCTCGCGATCGTGATGTTGCTGCGCGGTTTCGCCGACGCGATCATGATGCGCGTACAGCAGGCCATCGCGTATAGCGACGCGGCTGGCTACCTGCCGCCGCATCACTATGACCAGATCTTCACGGCGCACGGCGTGATCATGATCTTCTTTGTAGCCACGCCACTCATTCTCGGACTGATGAACGTGGTCGTGCCGCTGCAGATCGGCGCGCGCGACGTCGCGTATCCGTTCGTGAACTCGCTGAGCTTCTGGCTCTCCGTAGTGGGCGCGGTCCTCGTGATGGTGTCGATGTTCGTCGGCGACTTCGCGGCTACCGGCTGGGTCGCGTATCCGCCGCTCTCGGAGCTCGGCTACAGTCCAACAGTCGGTGTCGACTACTACATATGGGCGCTGCAGGTGTCCGGTCTCGGCACCACGCTGTCCGGCATCAACTTCATCGTGACGATCCTGCGCATGCGCGCGCCCGGCATGAATCTCATGAAGATGCCGGTCTTCGTGTGGACGGCATTCGTCACCAACATCCTGATCGTCGCGGTGTTTCCGGTGCTTACCGGCACGCTCGCGCTGCTCACGATGGACCGCTATCTCGACATGCATTTCTTCACGAACGAGCTCGGCGGCAACGCGATGATGTACATCAACTTGATTTGGGTGTGGGGGCACCCTGAGGTTTATATCCTGATCCTGCCTGCGTTCGGCGCGTACTCGGAGATCATCGCGACATTCTCGGGCAAGCCGCTCTTCGGCTATAAGTCGATGGTGTACGCGACGGCCTCGATCGGCATTCTTTCGTTCTTCGTGTGGCTGCATCACTTTTTCACGATGGGCTCGGGCGCGAACGTCAATGCGTTCTTCGGAATCATGACCTCGATCATCTCGATCCCGACCGGCGTGAAGCTCTTCAACTGGCTCTTCACGATGTATCGAGGCCGCATCCGCTATCACAGCGCGACGCTCTGGACCATCGGCTTCATGGTCACGTTCGCCGTGGGCGGCATGACCGGTGTGCTGCTCGCCGTGCCGGGCGCGGACTTCGTTCTGCATAACTCGCTGTTCCTCGTTGCGCACTTCCACAACGTGATCATCGGCGGCGTGGTGTTCGGCTGTCTCGCGGGCATCAGCTTCTGGTTCCCCAAAGTGTTCGGCTTCACGCTGAACGAGTTCTGGGGCAAGGTGTCGTTCTGGTGCTGGCTGATCGGTTACTGGCTCGCCTTCACGCCGCTCTATGTCCTCGGCTTCGAGGGCATGACGCGCCGCATGAATCACTATGCGGTGCCCGAATGGCATCCGTGGCTTGTGGTTGCGCTCGTTGGAGCGGTGATCGTGGGCCTTGGCATCCTCGCCCTGATTGTGCAGATCGTGGTGAGCGTGCGCGATCGCGAAGCCAATCGCGACGTCACCGGCGATCCGTGGGACGGCCGCAGTCTCGAATGGTCCACGTCGTCGCCCGCGCCGTTCTACAACTTCGCAGTGCTGCCGAAGATCACTTCGGTGGAACAGCACTGGGACAACAAGGAAGCGGGCCGCGCCTATGTGCAGCCGCGCACCTATGAGGACATTCACATGCCCCGCAATACGGGCGCCGGCTTCATCATCTCCGCGTTCAGTCTCCTGTTCGGCTTCGCGGCCGTGTGGCACATGTGGCTGTTCGCGGCGGTGGGACTTATCGGCATGATCGCGACGTTCATCGTGCGCTCCTACGATCAAGACGTGGACTACTATGTCCCGGCTGCCGAGGTCGCCCGTATCGAGAACGCGCGCTTCGAACAACTCGCGCAACTGAAGGAGGCGGCTTAAGTCATGGCTCACGCTGCAACACATCACGTCCACGCGCATGGGCATGGCCACGACGACGGCGCCAAAACGACGCTCGGGTTCTGGATCTATCTGATGAGCGATTGCCTCATCTTCGCGACGCTCTTCGCCACTTTCGGCGTGCTCGCGAACGCGACGGCGGGTGGTCCGGGCGCGAGGCAACTGTTCGAACTGCCTTACGTGCTCGGCGAAACGCTGCTGCTTCTCGCGAGCAGCGTCACGTTCGGCATGGCGATGCTGAGCCTCCATGCGAGTCGCCGCGCGCAGGTGATCGTATGGCTCACCTTGACGTTCGTCATTGGCGCGGGCTTCGTCGGCATGGAGGTGAACGAGTTCGCGAAGCTCGTCGCCAACGGCGCGGGCCCGGGCACGAGTGCGTATCTGTCGGCATACTTCACTCTGGTCGGCACACACGGCCTGCACGTCACCGCCGGTCTGCTGTGGATCGCCGTGATGATGCATCAGACCTTCAAGTTCGGCCTGACCGGCGTGATCCGCAGGCGTCTCGCGTGTCTGAGCCTCTTCTGGCACTTCCTGGATCTCGTGTGGATCTGCGTTTTCACCTTTGTCTATCTGCGAGGCATGCTGTGAGCCAATCCCACGCCCCCCACAAGATCGGACACGACGATTCACATGGCAGCTTCCATGGCTACATGATCGGCACGGTCCTCTCGCTCATGCTCACGCTCGCGTCATTCGGCGTGGTCATGGGGCACGTCGTACCACCGGACGCAGGACTCATGCTCATCGTCGTACTATGTGTTGCGCAACTCGTCGTGCAACTCGTGTATTTCCTGCATATCGGGGCATCGCGCAGCCAGCGTGCAAATACCGGCATCTTTCTATGCACGGCCTTCCTGATCATCGTGATCGTCGGGCTTTCGCTGTGGGTCATGCACAATGCGAACGTCAATATGATGCCCACGCATGTGACTATTGAACGCGCGATGGCGCACGATTGATCCCGGAGCACGCTCGCGATGGGCCATAGCCCTGCGCGACCCGACGGAATTCGGGGCGCGCGGGGCTTTTCCATTTGAGGCAGGCAAGCTTTGCCCAGAAAACCCAGGCGGTTCCGCGCGCTGGATTTCGGCTCTGATACGCCGGTTTGACCTTTCCCCTCTGAAGTATCCCACTGTAAAGTTAGTGGCAAGGCCGCAGGAGAAACCTTTGTTGATTTGCACCGAATCCTGCCCCCCCGTGGGTCAGTTTCTAATCGGTGTTGACAGCTGGACGTCGGTTGCGACGGTAAAGCGTTTGTGATCAGCCATTTCCGTGCCCCTGTCCCGGGTCAGCGATTTATATAGCTCGCACGGTAACTTGCTGGCGTGTCAGATCAATGCGTTGACTACGGCCTCGGAATCCTTGCCGGCTACTTTTACCAGCATCACGAATCGGCTTTGACGTTCGACGAGCGTTGCAATCTGGCTGGTAGCGTGACCGACCTGCGCTCAGGCTTCAACAGCCTGGCCGCGATGGTCCAGACCGCGCTGGAGCGCGATCCGTTCAGTGGCCATGTGTTCGTGCTCCGGGGCCGAGGCGGCGATCTGGTCAAGGTGCTGTGGTGGAGCGGTGACTGCATGTGCCTGCTGATGAAACGTCTGGAGCGCGGACGCTTCGTCTGGCCACGCGCCGATGGCGGCGTCGTTTGCCTGAGCCATGCGCAACTGTCGATGCTGCTCGAAGGCATCGACTGGCGACAACCATAAACGAGTTTATCGGCTCTATCGCGAGCAGGGGCTGTCATTGCGGCATAAACGGCCGAGGCGAAACAAGGCAGCGAGGGTGAGGCAGCCCAGGCAGATAGTGACCGAGATTAACGAGATCTGGAGCATGGATTTCGTCGCTGACGCGCTGTTTGACGGCCGGCGTTTGCGCACGCTGACGATTGTCGACAACCATACGCGAGAGTGTCTGGCTATTGACGTCGGCGCCACGCTGAGAGGAGAAGACGTCGTAGCGGCTCTGGACCGCATAGCCGCAAGCAGACCGTTGCCACGCTTTATCAAGACGGACAACGGCAGTGAGTTCATCTCCAAGGTGGTCGACAAGTGGGCGTACGAAAACGGCGTGGAGATTGACTTCTCGCGCCCTGGCACTCCAACCGATAACGCGAAGAATGAATCGTTTAACGGACGTTTCCGCGAGGAATGCCTGAATGCGCATTGGTTCTTGTCGCTCGAGGACGCCATGCGCAAAATCGATGCTTGGCGCGAGTACTATAACGAGGCACGTCCCCACCCTGCATTGCAGTGGATGACACCTGCCGAATTCGCGCACCAGTGCAAGCCCCGGGCCGATTCGGCCCACCCCGAAGAGCCGGAAATTTCCACTTTAGAACGGCCCTGATTCTGGGTCAGCCTCAGTAGCTCAATGGCCGCGCTGAGACAACACTGACCACCTTTGTCAACAATTCCGCATAGCGTGGTTCAGTACGAGCTCACTGGACAGTCATTCCCGGCACAGAGGCTCTGAAGTCACCAATGGCAGTCAACACCGCCGCCTGGATCCCGAGGTTCTGGACGTCGTCCGCGCCGATCTCGACAGCCAGATCTGCAAGCGAGATGAGCAGGGCGAACTTGTAGGTCGCCGTGAAGTCGCCATCCGCAAAAAGTCGCTGAAACTTGACGAGGAACGCTAGCCAAACGGTCTGAGCTGCGACCCTGGCACGTCGATGCGCAGATCCTCCATCAGCACCGTTTCAATCGGCTCACGTGACGCACCCTCGCTCGCAACCTTGACGGGCAGCCCATGGCTCACATCGAACCACAATTCATAGCGGAACACGCCGGTCACTACGTGTCCGGGCCTGCACGTCACGATCACATGCGACGCCCAGTGCATGCCGATCGTTTCAGCGCCGACGACCTGCGTGTCGCCATGCTGTTGGAGCGCACGGACATTGACGAGCAGTGCGCCGATGTCGGACCGGTCGACGCGATGACCCTGCGGGCTCTGGATGATGCGACTGTCGGGGTTCAGCGTGAGGATCGGAAACGTGTCAAAACCGAATGGCCAAAGCTTGACCTTCCCCGTCTCAGGGTTGTAGGTAAGTGTCGCGCCGGCATGCGGACGGATGAAGTCAATCCGAACGAAACCCGGCTTGCGGTAGCCATAGAGTACCTCCACCGGTTCTGCTCCCGCCGATGTCGATTTCAGCGTGACCTGATAGTTTGCGAGCGCATCGAAGCGTGCCTGCGCGTCGGAAACGAAATCCGGGTCCGGAAGCGGCATGTCCGTCATCGCACAGGTTCGCGCTACTGCGGACTCAACGCGGCCGACACCACCTGGCCGGTGATGTCTTCCACCACGCACTTCCGGTACGCCTGCGCGACGACTGCGGCCGGCACCCCTTCATCCGGATCACGTCCCATCGCCTGCAAGGTCTCGGATACCCAGCCGGGGCTCACCGCATTCACGCGGAGTTTGCCCGCAAGCTCGAGCGCCGCGGCGCGCACGAACGCGTCGACGCCGGCATTGACGACGCTCACCGCCGCGCCGCCCGGAATCGGATGCAGCGCGAGCACACCGCTCGTCAGCGTGATGGAGCCGCCCGGCTTGACGGCCTGGGGCGCACAGCGCACCAGGTTGATCTGCCCCATCAACTTGTTGGCCAGGCTGAACGCGAAGTCCTCGTCCGCCAGTACATCGAGCGGCGCGAATTTCGCGGTGCCGGCCACGCAGATCACCGCATCGGGTGCGCCCGCCTGACGGTACATCGCGACGATCGACGCCTTATCGGAAATGTCCACCGTGAGCGCAGGCCCCTTGCGGCTCGCGCCGATTACCTCGTGGTCGCGGGACAGGAGCCGCACGATTTCCGTGCCCAGAAGCCCTGTGGCCCCGATTACCAGTATGCGCATCGCCGCCTCCTATACTCGGACGTGGATGATGGGTGATTCTGGCGCACTGCTCCGCACCACGCAACGCTCGCGCAAATATGCCTTCATGCGCGGAGCTGGCCTGCCTACACGCGTAGCCGTATCGCAAACAAGGAGGAGGAGAACGATGGCGGAATTCCGTTTGACCACCTTGTGGTGCATCGAGGCGCCAGTGCAGCCGGTTTGGGACGCGATCCACGATTCACCTGATTGGCCGAGGTGGTGGAAGAATGTCGAGGCGGTGCGCGAACTGCAGGCGGGCGGGACCGACGGTCTGGGCGCCGTGCATCGTTACACGTGGAAGGGTGTGTTGCCCTATCGTGTGATCATCGACGTGCGCGTCACGCGCGTCGCGCCGCTCGTTGCGCTGGAGGGAGAGGCAAGCGGCGCGCTGGAGGGCGTGGGGCGCTGGTATTTCTCAGCCGACGGCAGCCGCACTGTGGTGCGCTACGACTGGCAAGTCAGGACTGCCAGTGCCTGGATGAACGCGGCCGCGCTCATGCCGCTCGCACGGGTAGCGTTCCGCTGGAATCACGATTCAATCATGCGCGAAGGCGGCCTGGCGCTCGCGCGCCTGCTTGAGGCACGTCTTATCGATATCGAGTAGCGGTCCAGTCGAGCGTTATCGCCCTGCCATGTCGTTGACTGGAATTTCCCGACCGGTCGGCACGGACTGATCGATGGCGGGTACGGCGATGCAGCCATCGTATCGCCTCGAAATCGCGATCAAGGGACTCATTCCGGAGTTCATCGGGGCAGGCGACGTTATCGCGAAGAGCCGTTCTGTGTGCTGCTGGTCGACAGCGTCAGGGCCGCTCGCGGTCGCTGCCCGCAATCGCGTAGTCGCCGGGCGGCCGCGGAGAGCAGGATGAACAGCGGCAAACCGCGATAAGTGCAACAATCGAACTCGTCAGCGCGCTTGCAAGCGCTTTCTGCGAGATGGAGGGGCTATGAACTACCGCCACCGCTCACTTGCCTTGCATTGGAGGCAACATGACTGAGATCGAGAAGGAGCCGGTCGTTGCAGTGCTGAACAAGATCCTCGAATCCGAGCTGGCCGGCGTGATGCGGTACACGCATTATTCGTTCCTGGTGTTCGGATTCGTCCGTATTCCGAGGCGCGCGCGCAGCAGACACCACTTTTCGACAGCTTCCCGCTGGCGCACCAGCACGCGAATGTGCGCCAGATGATGGGCTGCCCGGGCGAAGGCTGACTTACTGAATCGGGCACCGATCATCTGCTGCGCTACTGATTCGGCGGGGCGAATCAGAACGGCCATTGAGGGGTTGACGACCCATGATGCTGACGCTCGCCAACGTATCGAAGCACTACAACGGCACCACGCCGCGCAACGTGCTGCGCGGCGTGAATCTCGAACTGCGGGCAGGTGAACGCGTCGCGATCATGGGCGAATCGGGTGTCGGCAAATCGACGCTGCTCAATCTCGCGGCCGGACTCGACCGGCCGGATGCCGGACAAATCGTCTTCGACGGACAGGATCTCGCCACGCTCGACGACGACGCTGCTACCCTGCAGCGCCGCCAGAAGATGGGTTTCGTGTTCCAGGCATTCCATGTGCTGCCGAACCTCTCCGCCGCGCAGAACATCGCGCTGCCGCTGCTCTTGAACGGCATGCGCGCGAAAGACGTGCCGGTGCGCGTGTCGTTCGTGTTGCTCGCGGTCGGGCTCGGCGGGCGCGAACACGCGTTGCCGCGTGAATTGTCGGGCGGCGAATTGCAGCGCGTAGCGATCGCGCGTGCGCTCGTGCATCAGCCGCGTCTTGTGCTGGCCGACGAGCCCACCGGCAATCTCGATCACGACACGACAATGCGCATCCTCGCGCTGCTGCGCGAGCTGGCGCAAAAGAACGGCGCGGGCGTGCTGCTCGCGACGCACTCGGCGGCAGTGGCGGCTAGCGCCGACCGCGTGCTGCGGCTCACGCCCGACGGGATCGAGCCGTACGCGCCGGGCGCAGGCCGAGTGTAGCCGGCGATGCGCTGGCCCTGCGCCGTGCGGCCATCGCGCGACTGCGCTTCATCGCGGTCATCGCGCCGCCCAGGCAGTTGCATGCCCGCTGGCGGGATCGGCACGGCGCTCATCGCCGGCGAAATGCGCGGGCATCCGCTGCGCACGTTGATCGGCATTCTCGCGATCGCAGCGGGCGTCGCGATGGGCTACGCCGTGCAGTTGATCAATCGCGCGGCGCTCAATGAGCTGTCGGCCACCGTCAACTCGCTGATGGGCAACGCCGATATCGAGCTGCGCGGCCCGCGCGCGGGTTTCGACGAAACCCTGTATCCGCGCATTGCCCGCTTGCCTGATGTCGCGGCGGCAAGCCCGGTGGTCGAGGTCGATGCGCGCGTCGTGGGACGCGACGAGTCATTGAAGCTGCTCGGCGTCGATGTGTTTCGCGCGGGCTACGTCACGCCGAATCTCGTCGGACGCGTGGAGCAAACGGATCGCACGAATGGCACAAAAGGCACCGGCCTCGATCTGCTCGACCCCGATACCGTGTTTCTCTCGCCGGCCGCGCTGACGTGGCTCGCGCTCAAGCCCGGCGACTCGCTGACGGTGCAGGTTGGGCTCGCTTCGGTCGCGCTGCGCGTGGCGGGCGTGCTGCCCGCATCAGGCGATGCGGTGCGCGTTGGCGTAATGGACATCGGCGCCGCGCAATGGCGCTTGCAGCGCCTCGGCACGCTTGAGCGCATCGACGTCAAGCTCAAGCCGGGCGTCGACGCTAAAGTGTTCGCGCGTTCGATCGCGTCGCTCTTGCCTGCGGGCGTTGCCGCCGTCACGCCGGGCGACAACGCACACCGCACGTCAATGCTGTCGCGTGCGTATCGCGCGAATCTAAACGTGCTCGCGCTCGTCGCGCTGTTCACGGGTGCGTTCCTCGTCTTCACGATGCAGGCCCTCGCCGTGCTGCGGCGCCGCGCGCAGTTTGCGCTGCTGCGCGCGATAGGCGTGACGCGGCGTGGTGTGCTGCGGCTCGTCGTCTCGGAGGGCGCAATCCTCGGCGTGCTCGGCGCCGCCGCGGGTCTGGCCATCGGCTTCGCGCTCGCGGCCGCCGTGCTCCGTTATGCGGGCGGCGATCTGGGCGGCGGCTATTTCGAAGGGGTTCAGCCACGCGTGCATTTCGATGCGATGCCCGCGGCGACATTTTTTGCGCTGGGGGTGGCCGCGTCGGTGCTCGGCAGTCTCGCGCCTGCGCTCGAAGCGGCGCTGGCGCGACCCGCGCGGGCGCTGAAAGCGGGCGACGAGGAAGCGCCGGCGGCACGGCTCACCACGAAGCGGACCGTCACGGCGGCGCTACTCGCGATCGGCGCCGGGCTCGTAGCGGCGCTACTGCCGCCCGTGGCCGGGTTGCCGGTGTTCGGCTATCTCGCGATCGCGCTGTTGCTCCTGGGCGGCGTGCTCGCGATGCCGGCCGTCGCGCGCGCCGTGTTCGCCATGCTGCCCCGCTCGAGCCATGTGTTGCCGCAACTCGTGCTGTCGCAACTCGCCAATGCCCCCGGCCGCGCGACGATCGGCCTGGCGGGCATCGTCACGAGCTTCAGCCTGATGACGGCAATGGCGATCATGGTGTCGAGCTTTCGCGTCGCGGTCGACGACTGGCTGCAGCTGTTGCTGCCCGCGCCGCTCTATCTGCGCGCTTCGCCTGGTGGCGACAGCGCATTCCTGTCGCCGGGCGACCAGGCGGCCATTGCCGCCACGCCCGGCGTTGCACGCGCCGAGTTTCTTCGCGCGACGCAAATCTCGCTCGACGCTCGTCTGCCGCCCGTCAGCCTGCTCGCGCGCCCCATCGATCCACGCCATCCCGCCGCGCGCCTGCCGCTGACGACTGCGCCTCTTGTGCCGCAAACTGGCGACCCGCCTCCGGTGTGGATCAGCGAGGCGGTCGCCGATCTGTATGGGATGCGCCCCGGCCAGCGCATCACGCTGCCGCTGGCGGGACAGCGCTTTCCGTTCACGGTGGCCGGCGTTTGGCGCGACTATGCACGCCAGTTCGGCGCCATCGTGATCGACGCGAGCGACTATCGTCGGCTGACTCGCGACACCCGGGTGACCGATGCCGCCTTATGGCTCGCCGCGGGCGTGGCACCGGCGCAGGCGATCGCACGCTTGCGCGCCAGCCTGCCCGGTGGGCAGCATCTCGAGTTCGCGCAGCCTCGCGAGATCCGCGCTGCGAGCCTGCGGATCTTCGACCGCAGCTTCGCCGTGACGTATCTGCTGGAAGCGGTGGCGGTGATCATCGGACTGTTCGGCATCGGCGCGAGCTTCGGCGCGCAAGCGCTCGCCCGCACGCGCGAGTTCGGCATGCTGCGGCACATCGGCGTGATGCGTCGCCAGATCGCGGTCATGCTCGCGATGGAAGGCGCGCTCGTTGCGCTGCTCGGCGTGCTCGCCGGCCTGACGCTGGGCTCGAGTCTCGCGATGGTGCTCGTGCATGTCGTCAACCCTCAATCGTTTCATTGGACGATGAGCGTGCACATGCCGTGGGGGTTGCTGGCCGCTCTGGCGTCGGTGGTCGTCGTTGCCGCTGCGCTCACGGCGCTCTTGAGCTCGCGCGCCGCGATGTCGTTCGATGCGGTGCGCGCCGTGCGCGACGACTGGTGACGCGATGAGACGACGCACGTTCCTGCGCAGTTTCCTGTTATGGCCGCTAGCCGCCCAGGCGCCAAGTGCTGCGTGGGCGCGCGTGCCGGAATTTCCAACGGTGGCGAGCGGACAGCCGCTTGTGTTCCCGCGCGACTATGGCGCGCATTTGAGCTTTCGCAACGAATGGTGGTACGTGACCGGCTGGCTGCAAACGCATGCCAATGCGGCAGCGGATGCCTCGCCGAGTACCGCTGCCGATGCATCACTGGGCTTTGAAGCGACGTTCTTCCGCTCGCGCCCGGCCCTCGACGACGCGAATCCGAGCCGCTTCGCGCCGAATCAATTGCTGCTCGCCAACATGGCGCTGAGCGATCCGCACGTGGGCAGCCTGCAGTACGACCAGCGCGTTGCGCGCCGCGGCTTCGGCCTGGCCGACGCGAGGGAGACGGACACTGCCGTACACATTGACGAGTGGTCGCTCGAGCGCCACGTGGACGGCCGCTACCACCTGAACGTCGCCACGCCCGGCTTTGCATTTGCCTTCACTTTGGAGCCGACGCAGCCGGTGCTCGTGAACGGCGCAAGCGGGTATAGCCGCAAAGGTCCGCTTCCGGACGAGGCCAGCTACTACTACAGCGAGCCGTGGCTGCGCGTCGACGGCGTGCTCAAGCGCAGCGGTCATTTGCCCGGCAGTGGTGAGCGCGTGCGCGGGCAGGCATGGCTCGATCACGAATGGTCGTCGGCGCCGCTCGCGGACGGCGCGGTCGGCTGGGACTGGATCGGCATCGATCTCGATGACGGCGGCGCGCTGATGGCCATTCAGATCCGCGACAAGGCAGGCCGCAAGTTCTGGGCAGGCGGCACGCTGCGCGCCGCCGATGGAAGCACGCATGCGCTATCCCCCGAGAGCGTGAGCTTCACGCCGCTGCGCCGGTGGCGTTCACCGCATACCGGCGCACATTATCCGGTAGCGATGCGCGTCGACGCGCAGGACCTGCATCTGACGCTCGTGCCGCTAATGGACGATCAGGAATTCGATAGCCGCGCGAGCACCGGCGCGGTGTATTGGGAGGGCGCGGTGACGGCGTTTCAGGCTGGTGCGGCAACCGGCAGGCTGGTTTCGGAGAGCACAAGCGCCGCAAAACCGATAGGACGCGGCTATCTTGAGCTCACGGGATATGTTCAGCGGCTTGAGCTTTAGAAGCTGACCGGTAACGCCCAGACCCGTCCGCCCCATCACCCCAGCTCAAACGATGTCACCCCAAACACGCAATCGATCGCAATCGCGGGTGCGTTTTTCGTGTACATCCGCGCGGTTTCGAAGACGCTCGCCGTGCCGTGCCGTTCCGCCAGTCGCGGCGTTCGAGATTGCCGCCTGCGTTAGCGCGAGTTCCACGTCCAGTATGGGGTGCAAGCATCTTTGTTCATAAAATATCGGTGTTCAGCAAATTTGAACAAAACCAGTAGTTGAACGTGGCGCTGCTTTTGTTCAGAATAGTCAGGCGTTCACAATTTTTGAACATGCAAAATATATGAACGAAGACATCCACTACGGCTACCCGGATTTCGACCGTCCGGGCGAAACGTTGCTGCTGCAGCTCGTGACGGCTGCAACGCTGCGCACAAGTGTTCCGTTGCACATGACGGGGTTTCATCCGGCCGGGCAGGATGGCGGGGCGGGTGGCGACGGGACGTGTACGCTGGAAGTGAACGGCACGGCCAGGCAATATACGCTTGCGTCCCGGGGCCGGATCAGAACGCGGGACGAGGTGAAAGCTGTCGCCGCGAAAAGCCGCACGGCGGAGTTTCCGGTTCTACTTGCGACCACCTACCTGACTTCGGCATTGGCGGACGAGTGTGTTGGGCACGACCTGCAGTTCATCGACCTGGCGGGTAACCTGTACGTGCACGCCCCTGGTCAGTACCTGCTCGTGACAGGCCGGTCGCCGAATCCGGAGATCCGGCAGTTGGCTTCGAGAACCGGGCGGCCCGCGATTTCTGCGAACGCCTCTGCGCTCCGGATGATCTTCGTGTTGCTGTCTGCCCCGGAGCTGGTGAACCGCCCATACCGGAACATTGCGGCAGCGGCCGGGGTGGCGCTCGGCGCCGTTGGCGGCGTCTTCGAGGATCTGCGTGAACGGGGCATGCTGACAGGCACCGACGACCGCCGACTGCTCGATCCTGCTTCGCTCAGGGAAGAGTGGGCCATCAATTATCCGCTTCGCCTGCTACCGAAGCTGAGCGTGCAACGTTTCGCAGCCGACGACCCTGCGTGGTGGCAGCATGCTGAATTACCGGCAGGGCAGGCATGGTGGAGCGGGGAAGTCGCAGCTGCGAAACTGACCGGACAGCTTCGGCCGGGTACGCAAACACTCTATGTCGAACCTGCCGCAAGAGCCGCAGTCACGATGGCGCTGGTGAAACGCCACCGTCTGCGTGCCGATCCGGCCGGCACACTGCAGATCATCGATGCCTTCTGGCATCTCGATGAGACCCAAACTCGACATGTGACGGCGCCGCCATTGCTCGTGTACGCAGATCTGCTACGTACGCGGGAACCGCGCAACGTGGAGGCTGCCGTGCTGATTCGCGAAACAATGGAGCAGGGCAGATGACACCGGTCCATCTCAAGACGCCGCTGCCAGAGGGAACGCAGGCTCTGCTCCTCATCATGGATCGCGTGGCCAGGCTGACAGACCTGCGGTACCTGGTTGTCGGAGCGACGGCGCGCGATATCCTGATGTACCACGCTGCCGAGCTCGATGACCGACCACAGCCAGAGCCGTTCGGACTCCTTGCGGTAATTCTGGTAGGTGGTGGGGGTGTCGGCCACACGGGCGAGCCACGCACGCACTGCCGCGAGGTCGTCATCGGCGGCAATCTGGCGGCGCCCGTGGGCGCGGTTCACGCCGTGGCGCCCGTTGAGTTCGTCGGGCAGATCAGGCGCGTCGAGCGGGCGCCACGCGATGGGAATGGTTGCCATGCGGTCGGCCTCCGGTATCACGCGGCCAGTGTCGCTCCGCACCCGCCCCGTATCAACCGCCACGAATCGACATTTGCGCTGGAATGTCAAAAGTTATGAATCTGCGCTTCCAGCCTAGTCTGAGCCCGTAGGTCGCAATGAATGTGTCACGAGTAGCAGCAGAGCCGTGTCGCTGTTGCTTCCATTCCGGGCGATGTGAAAGTGCCACTTCGCCTCAGTCTGGACTGAATCTGCCAACTCGCATCGCCGAGGGTTACGGATCTGGCTGATCCGTGGGGGATCCGCACGAGAGCAGCTACATCGGGAAATGCAGCTCTATCGCCGACACGGATTAGTCATATAGCTGCGTTTGCGGGCAAGTCACCGAATGCACTTCCAGGCGGATGACCGTTCACGAGTGAAGCGACGGGCGCATGTCGACTGTGGATTCAACCGGTCGATGCAACACCTCCGCTGCTCACGCAGGTTCTAGTGTGTTGCATCGACCGGTTGAATCCACAACCCGTTAGCGGCCCAATTATTCCATTCTAAATATCGGCATTTGAACGTGAAACTTGAGAATCGCGGAGTACGATCGGTCTCAGTTTCCGGCACGGACCACTGCGCCGCGATTAGCCATCCGCTTTCAGATTGCGCATGACGTTTGAGTTTCGGGCGGATGCTTCGGCCAGGCGACTCATCGTGGCCGACTACCGCCCGGTGCCGTCGGCCGTAGCCGACCTTGGGCCAACCTTCAGCGTTCCCAAGAGCGGCCGTCCCGAAGACGCAGCGATCTTTCACATAGGCCGGTATTGGGCACGGCCTTTATCAGGGGGCACTCTTCTGTGCCTCTTTCAGACATTCGACGTACGCGATTCTTGTGCTGCGTTGGTCTGCCGCTCGCGGATTCCCGCCAAACAGTGTTTGTAGAAATGGAGCGTAGTTGTGTACGTAACATGCGTCGACACCCTCCTGAGGGGCACCAGTTATCTTTGCGACGCAGGCAACGTGGTTTTGTCGAATCTCTTCGGGGACCGCGTCTTCCCTGACGCTATAGAAGTGGGTGATGAATCGATCGAATTCTTGATTACTCGCCACCTGATCAGCCAGTTGCTCCCGCACCTGGTTCAGAGTCCAGCCGTCCGCCCGCTGTCTCGCCAGACTCTGCTCAATCGTTGACCTCGCGAGACAGCGGGTGATATGCACCCAGAGTGGATCGACGCCGGTCATCCGGCTCAATTCCTCTTCCGTCATATCGGCGTTTTGTGCAAATGCCGGAAGAGTGATCAGGCAGCCGAGGCAAATCGATAGTACGAGGAGCAAATGAGCGTGACGCATGTCTTTGTGTGGCGGGGAAAGAAGTTTGGCCGTGGTTAGTGGGCTATTCGCCAACGCACTGAAGATCGCGATCAGCGCACGGAATATTGGATGACTCTACCAAATGACGTGTCGATGTTTTGCATACTAAATTATCGTCCGCCAGCTAGCCCATTACGCTGCCATCTGCGACGTAGACTTCGCACTCGTCGCCTTGCACCTTCGCGTCAAGCCGCTGTGACAACTCCACATCTTGCGAAGAATCCGGCCGGCGGGGTTCTCGACTACTACATTGCCTTGTTGAAAATCAAACCACGCCATGTTTCCTCTCGCATCGATTCCGGCGTAGGCGGTCCAAACGGCCAATCCGTCGCTGTCTACTCGCAGGACAGCGCCGCCGGCTTTGTCGCAGTAAGCGTCGGATATCATGTGGGCTGACAATACGAAGGATCGGACGCTTGATGACGACAGTGAATCCAAGCTTGGCACGGGTGCTCAAGCGTTTGCACTATCCGCTCGACGTGATTCTGATGTGTGTGCGCTGGTATGTGGCGTATCCGCTGAGCCTTCGACATCTGGAGGAGATGATGGCGGAGCGCGGAATTTCGGTCGACCATTCAACCGTGCACCGCTGGGCCATCAAGGTGTTGCCGGTCCTGGAGAAGGCGTTTCGCCGTCACAAGCGAGCCGTCGGTCGGAGCTGGCGCATGGATGAAACGTATATCAAGGTCCGAGGCCAGTGGAAGTATTTGTACCGCGCAGTCGACAAGGAGGGCAACACGGTGGATTTTCTGCTGCGAGCCCATCGTGACAAGGCCGCAGCGCGGCGCTATTTCGAAAAGTCAATCGACCAAAACGGCGAGCCCGAGACCGTGACGATCGATAAAAGCGGTGCGAACCTCGCCGCGCTGGATGCTCTGAACGCAGAGCGGGAAACACCGATCAAGGTTCGCCAGAACAGGTATCTGAACAACATTGTCGAGCAGGATCATCGGGCCATCAAGCGGCGCACGCGGCCTATGCTCGGCTTCAAGAATTTTAGTTGCGCCCGCATCCGGTTGAGCGGCATCGAACTCATGCACATGATCGCCAAGGGGCAAATGGAATATCGTGGCATCGGATACACTAATGCCGAGCAGTTTTACTCACTGGCAGCATAAGCAATCCTACTTATACTGCAATTTGATCGCCGTCTTGCCCTTATCGCGACAAAACCCCTATGTCTACCTGCAGAAAATGGTGTTTCCACACAGTCTGGACCCGTTAGGGACAGTGGCCGATCTCCAAAGCAGCCGTTCGGACAGGACGTCTCGATTTCGCTCGGTCGGCGGTTACGCTGGCCTGTTATCAATCGACGGCGATCGCGGTGTTTCATACCACGGCGTGCGCCCCGCCCAGAAATCTAGTGTTCCGTTCCGCTGATTCGCGAACAAAGTCTATGTAGCTTTTCGAGGATGGAATCGGCGGAAGCGGTCCACATGAATGGTTTGCAGTTTTCGTTGTAATGAGAAACGAACTGATCGATATGCGTGATCAGTTGTTTGACCGAGCCAAACGAGCCCCTGCGGATGGCCTTGTCGGTGATCAGCGCAAAGAAGCGTTCGACCTGGTTCAGCCACGAACTGTAGGTCGGAATGAAATGCATGTGCCAGCGGGGCTTTGCTGCCAGCCACGCCTTGACCTTGGGATGCTTGTGACTGCCATAGTTGTCCACGATGCAATGCACGTCGAGTTCAGCCGGGACGGCCTTGTCGATTTCGCGCAGAAACGACAGAAACTCCTGATGCCGATGACGCGGCTTGCAGGTGGCGAGCACTG
>NZ_JBHSMP010000047.1:0-793 GCF_042655705.1 Paraburkholderia denitrificans
CCAGATGACGGCCGGAAGCTGGATCTACATCGGTTCGCAGGGCATCGTGCAGGGCACCTACGAAACGTTCTATGCGGTCGCGAATCAGCACTTCAACGGCGACCCGTCGGGTCGCTGGATTCTCACGGGCGGCCTCGGCGGGATGGGCGGCGCGCAGCCGCTGGCGGCGACGATGGCGGGCTTCTCGATGATCGCTGTCGAATGCGACGAGACGCGCATCGATTTGCGCCTGAAGACGCGCTACGTGGATCGCAAGGCGAAGACGCTCGACGAGGCGCTCGCCATCGTCGAGGAAGCGAAGCGCACAGGCAAGCCGGTGTCGGTGGGTCTGCTCGGCAACGCCGCCGACGTGTTCGCCGAAATCGTCGCGCGTGGCATCACGCCGGACTGCGTGACCGACCAGACGAGCGCGCACGATCCGGTCAACGGCTATCTGCCACAAGGCTGGAGCGTCGAGCAATGGCGCGAGGCGCAGAAGGTTGCGCCTGAGAGCATCGTGACGCCCGCGAAGCAGGGCATGGCCAACCAGGTGCGCGCCATGCTTACGCTGCAGCAGCGCGGCGCCGCCACGCTCGACTACGGCAACAACATTCGTCAGATGGCGCTGGAAATGGGCGTTGAAAACGCCTTCGATTTCCCGGGTTTCGTGCCCGCGTATATTCGTCCGTTGTTCTGCGAGGGCAAGGGGCCGTTCCGCTGGGTTGCGCTCTCGGGCGATCCGGAAGATATCTACAAGACCGATGCGAAGGTCAAGGAACTGATTCCGGACGATCCGCATCTGCACAACTGGCTC
>NZ_JBHSMP010000048.1:0-611 GCF_042655705.1 Paraburkholderia denitrificans
CAGGCGTCGAATAAGCCTCGAGGGAGGAAACCGCGGAGTGGTCCGAGGCGTTCGGAATTTCGGGGGACTATGGCGATTGATGGTCCGGCATCCTCAGCATTGCTGGAGGAAGGCGGCTCAAACAGGATGCTGGAAGAGCCCGGACGTCGTGACGGTGCGACGCACTGGCGCGAGGGTAAGGATGAAGTGGACGTGCGGGAGGCTGTGCGACGCGCCAGGCACAAACGTCCGCTTGTGGGCCGCGTTGCCGCAAAGCCGACGATGGGTTGCCAGATCGAGGAAGCGCCGCATTCATGGGCGGGCCTGCATCGGTGGCGCGCGAATCGGTGCGGTGCGCAGGAGGATGTCGATGACGATCATCGGGGCGCCGCAGTGCCGGCAGATGAAGGCGGGCCGGGGCGCGACGACGGGGTCCCCGGATGGCGGGTCGGGTTCGGGCGTGACATGCAGCAGCTCACGCACCTTCGCGAGACTGGCGCGGCGCACCGGGTTGGCGAGCAGCCCGTAGTGACGGATGCGATGGAACCCGCCGGGCAGCACATGAAGCAGGAAGCGACGCATGAACTCGCCGGCCTCCAGCGTCATGGTCTTGTAGCGGGTGCGCCCTTTCT
>NZ_JBHSMP010000049.1:0-1015 GCF_042655705.1 Paraburkholderia denitrificans
CCGCCGCGAGCGAGCTCCAGCCGCGGAAGAAGAACATGAAGATGAACGAGACCAGCAGGTTGAACCACATGGCGTTGCGCGGCACGCCGTAGAACGGGTGCACGTTGCCGAACATCTTCGGCATCGTGTTGTTGCGCTCCATCGCGTAGATCATGCGCGAGGTCGTCGCCATGTAGGTCGTGCCGGTGCCGCTCGGGCTCACGAACGCGTCGACATAGAGCAGGATCGCGAGCCAGTTGAGGTTCAGCGCGATCGCGAGTTCCGCGAACGGCGACTTGAAGTTGAACGTGTTCCAGCCCTTCGCGACGTCGGCGGGATTGACCGAGCCGATATACGCGACCTGCAGCAGCACGTAGATCACGAGCGCGAGCAGGATCGAGCCGATCACCGCGAACGGCACGCTCTTCGACGGATTGCGCGCTTCACCCGCGAGGTTGATCGGGCTCTGGAAGCCGTTGAACGCGAACACGACGCCGCTCGTTGCGACCGCCGTGAACACCGCCGACCAGCCGTAAGGCGCAAAGCTCGTTGCCGCGCCGAAGTTTTCCTGGTGGAAGCCGCCCGACATCAGGCCGATGATCGTCAGGCCCGGAATGATGAACTTGAAGATCGTGATGGTGGTGTTGGCGCGCGCGAAAAGCTTCACGCCCCAGTAGTTGAGCATGAAGTACACGATCACGAGCAGCGCGGAGAGCACGAGCCCGGAGTGTGTCAACGAGCCGTCGACGAAGAGCGCGTGCGCCCAGGGATACGGCCAGGTGCTCATGTACTGGATCGAGGCTTCCGCTTCGATCGGAATCACCGAAACGATGGCGATCCAGTTTGCCCACGCGCTGATGAAACCCACCAGTGCGCCGTGCGAATAGCGGGCATAGCGGACCATGCCGCCCGATTCCGGGAACATCGCGCCGAGTTCGGCATAGGTAAGGGCGATGGCCAGAATGACCACTGCACCGATGATCCACGCGCAGACCGCCGCCGGACCCGCAATCTTCGCCGCCTTCCAGGCGCCGAA
>NZ_JBHSMP010000050.1:0-1475 GCF_042655705.1 Paraburkholderia denitrificans
TTGGCGTACACAAACCATTCGCAGGCACGCAGGGGCGCGAGCCACTGGGCGAAGACGTCCGGATCGGCGAGCGCCGCATACTCGCCGAAGAACTGCAGCTGGCCGTGCCGGTGGGCATCGGTGAGCGCTTCGAGGAAGCGCCGGCGGAACAGGCGTGAGAGCACGCGCACCGGCAGGAAGAAGCCGGGCCGGCAGCCGATCCAGCGTTCGCCGTCGGGCGACAGCCCCCCGCCGGGGACGATGCCGTGCACGTGCGGATGATGCGTGAGCGCCGAGCCCCAGGTGTGCAGCACGAGGGTGGCCCCGATCTGGGCGCCGAGGTGCCGGGGATCGGCGGCAATCGTGCGCAGCGTGTCGGCGGCGATGTCGAACAGCAGCCCGTAGATGACCCGCTTGTTGTACCAGGCGATCGCGCTGATGGCAGCGGGCAGCGTGAAGACGACGTGGAAGTACTCGACCGGCAGCAGATCGGCCTGGCGCGCCTCGAGCCAGCGTCGTGCGGCATTGCCCTGGCACTTCGGGCAATGGCGGTTGCGGCAGGAGTTGTAGGCGATCTCGGTGCGCGCGCAGCCGGAACAGCGCAGCACATGCCCGCCCAGCGCCGCGCTGCGGCACTGTTCGATGGCCGACATCACCTTCAGCTGCCCGAGGCTCAGGTGGACCGTGCGACGCCACGCCGGCCCGTGGGCGCGGAAGATGTCCGCGACCTCCGGCATGAGGCACTGCGCCGTATCAGTTGGCGGGCAGGCGCTCCAGCGGACTGGTGACTTCGCGCAGCAGGTCGGTGGCCACCTGCGCGTAAAGCGCGGTGGTTTCGAGCTTCTTGTGGCCGAGCAGCACCTGGATCACGCGGATGTCGACCTTCTGTTCGAGCAGGTGCGTGGCAAAGCTGTGCCGCAGCGTGTGCATCGACACGCGCTTGTCGATCTGCGCGGCCTCGGCGGCAGCACGGATGGCACGGTTGAGCTGCCGCGGTGTGAGCGGATCGACGGGGTCGAGCCCGGGAAACAGCCACCCGCCGTCGGGCATCCTGCCCTGGGCACGTGCCACACGCCACCAGACGCGCAGGCGTTCGAGCAGCACCGGCGAGAGCATCGCGTAGCGATCCTTGCGGCCCTTGCCCTGCTCGACACGCAGCGTCATGCGCTGGCTGTCGACGTCGGTGACCTTCAGTGCGACCACTTCGCTGGCACGCAGGCCGGTGCCGTAGGCGACCGAGAGAGCGGTCTGGTGCTTGAGGTTGCCGGTGGCGGCGATGAGCCGCCGTACTTCATCGGGGCTGAGCACGACCGGTAGCGTGCGGGGCACGCGCACGGGTTGCATGCGCGCCATGAGTTCGGGCTCGCGCAGCGTGATCTCGAAGAAGAACTTCAGCCCGGTGATCGCGGCATTCAGTGACACCGGCGACGTGCCATGATCGACCAGATGCAGCTGGTAACCACGCAGGTCCTCGACGGTGGCGGTATCAGGCGAGC
>NZ_JBHSMP010000051.1:0-1004 GCF_042655705.1 Paraburkholderia denitrificans
CCAGTCCGCGCTGGTGCACGAGCGCGCGAAGCAGGCCGACATCGTGATCTCGACCGCGCTGATCCCGGGCCGCGACGCGCCCACGCTGTTGCCTGCCGAAACCGTGCAGGCGATGAAGCCGGGCTCGGTCGTGATCGACCTCGCGGCAGGGCGCGGCCCGGTTGCCGATGCGGAGACCGGACGGCGCGGCGGCAACTGCCCGCTGACCGTCGCGGACGAAGTGGTCACGCGCCACGGCGTGCAGATTTGCGGCTATACGAATCTCGCGTCGATGGTCGCCGCCGATGCTTCGTCGCTCTACGCGCGCAACCTGCTCGACTTCCTGAAGCTGATCGTCACGAAGGAAGGCACGCTCAACATCGATCTCGCGGACGACATCGTCGCGGCCACGCTGCTGGCCCGCGACGGCGCCGTCACGAAGAAGTCGTAAACGGAGACCGGCGATGGAAATCATTAACCACACCGTCATCAACCTGATCATCTTCGTGCTGGCCGTGTACGTCGGCTATCACGTGGTCTGGAACGTCACGCCCGCGCTGCATACGCCGCTCATGGCCGTGACCAATGCGATCTCGGCGATCGTGATCGTCGGCGCGATGCTCGCCACCGGGCTCACCGTGGGCGGCGCGGGCAAGTTCTTCGGCACCTTTGCCGTGCTGCTCGCCGCCGTCAACGTGTTCGGCGGATTCCTCGTCACGCGGCGCATGCTCGAAATGTTCCGCAAGAAGGAACCGAAGAAGCTCACCAGCAAGGAGGGCGCATAAATGAGCATGAACGTCGTAACGCTCCTCTACCTTGTGGCGTCGGTCTGCTTCATCCAGGCGCTCAAGGGACTCTCGAATCCGAAAAGCGCGCGCGCCGGCAACGTGTTCGGCATGACCGGCATGGCCATCGCGATTCTCACGACGCTCGCGCTGATCGTGAAGGAGTCCGCGCAATTCGGCTCCGACCTCGGGCTCGGCCTCGTGCTCCTGTTCGCCGCGCTCGTGATCGGCGGCGGGCTG
>NZ_JBHSMP010000052.1:0-1490 GCF_042655705.1 Paraburkholderia denitrificans
CAACAAGTTCGCTTAGAGAATCCATAGATGAGTCGCTTCGTGCCCGTTGATCGTCAGACCGGTTATCTGTTGCCGCCGTCGGTGGAGGACTGGTTGCCGGAAGACCATCTGGCTCGGTTTGTGGTGGAAGTCATCGCGCAGATGGACCTCTCGGATCTGAGCGTGGCGTATGCGGGACGAGGCAAGGCAGCGCATCATCCCGAGGTGCTGCTGGGTTTGCTGGTGTACGGGTATGCAACCGGGGTGTTCTCGAGCCGCAAGATTGAGCGGGCAACCTACGATTCGGTGGCGTTCCGCTACATTGCAGCAAACACGCACCCGGACCATGACACGCTGGCCACCTTTCGCAAGCGGTTCGCGAGTCAGATCGAGAAGCTGTTCGTGCAGGTGCTGCTGGTCGCGAAGGAGATGAAGCTGGTCAAGCTGGGCCGGATTGCGCTGGACGGCACCAGGGTGAAGGCGAACGCAAGCAGGCACCGTGCGCTGTCGCACGGGCACATCGGCCGGATCGAGACGCAATTGCGCGAAGAAGTGCAGCAGTTGATGGATCTGGCCGGGAACGCCGATCGGGAGAGTCTGCCGGATGGGATGGATGTACCGGCGGAGATCGCACGGCGCGAAGCGCGGCTGAAGGCGCTGGCCGAAGCGAAGGCGAAGATCGAGGCGCGGGCGCAGGAACGCTTCGAGCAGGAACAGCAGGAGTATGAAGCGAAGGTGGCGCGTCGCGAGGCGCAGCGCAAAGACGGCAAAAAGCCGCGTGGCAAGGACCCGAAACCGCCGCAAGGCGGTGCCAGGGAACGTGACCAGATCAACCTGACAGACGAAGAGTCGCGCATCATGCCGGTGTCCAGCGGCGGCTTCGAGCAAGGCTACAACGCGCAGGCGGCGGTGGACGTCGAGAGCATGTTGATCGTGGGCACGACGGTGACCCAGCAGTGTAACGACAAGCGCCAGATCGCACCGATGGTCGACGTGCTGGGGGCGCTACCCGGGAAATTGGGCCACCCTGAGGTGTTACTGGCCGATGCGGGCTACTTCAGTGCGGCCAACGTCACCCTCTGCGAGGCAGCGGAACTCACCCCGCTGATCGCGATCCGGCGCGACGCCCATCATCGGCCTCTGATGGAACGCTTTGCCGCCGATCCGGCGCCGCCTGAGAGTACCGATCCGCTCATCAGGATGACGCACCGACTCAAAACGAAGGCGGGTCGAGCGCTGTACGGGCTACGCAAGAACACGGTCGAACCGGTGTTCGGGATCATCAAGCATGTGATGGGATTCCGGCAGTTCTCGCTACGCGGGCTGTCCAATGTCACGGCGGAATGGTCGCTGGTCGCGCTCGCGTGGAACATCAAGCGGATGAACGTATTGCGAGGCGTGTAGGGCGATAAGCGGGCGCTTTGTGCGCCCCCATCGCCCAGATTACCTTCCGGATCTGCTCTCGCATACCTTTCGTAGCGCTTTTACGACCGAGGTGAGTCCGCAAACCC
>NZ_JBHSMP010000053.1:0-535 GCF_042655705.1 Paraburkholderia denitrificans
GAGCACTTCGCCCGTGTCCGGGAAGATGAGCGGATTGTCGGAAACCGCGTTCGCTTCCACGAGCAGCACCTGCGCCGCATGGCGCATCTGGTCGAGACACGCGCCCATCACCTGCGGCTGGCAGCGCAGCGAGTACGGATCCTGCACCTTGCCGCAGTCGCGGTGCGAGAGGTTGATCGCCGAGCCTTCGAGCAGCGCGCGGTAGGCCGCTGCCGCGTCGATCTGGCCTTGATGTCCGCGCAGCGCGTGGATGCGCGCATCGAACGGCTTGACCGAGCCCGCCGCTGCATCGACGCACAGCGCGCCCGAAACGAGCGCCGTGCGGTACAGGTCCTCGATGGCGAACAGGTTGTAGAGCGCGAGCGCGGTGGATGCCTGCGTGCCGTTGAGCAGCGCGAGACCTTCCTTGGCCTGCAGCGTGAGCGGCTTGAGGCCGGCGGCGGCGAGTCCCGCCCCGGCGCTGGCGCGCTCGCCGCGGATGAACACTTCGCCGATGCCGAGCAGCACCGCCGACATGTGCGCGAGCGGCGCGAGG
>NZ_JBHSMP010000054.1:0-529 GCF_042655705.1 Paraburkholderia denitrificans
GGGTTAAGTCCCGCAACGAGCGCAACCCTTGTCCCTAGTTGCTACGCAAGAGCACTCCAGGGAGACTGCCGGTGACAAACCGGAGGAAGGTGGGGATGACGTCAAGTCCTCATGGCCCTTATGGGTAGGGCTTCACACGTCATACAATGGTCGGAACAGAGGGTTGCGAAGCCGCGAGGTGGAGCCAATCCCAGAAAACCGATCGTAGTCCGGATCGCAGTCTGCAACTCGACTGCGTGAAGCTGGAATCGCTAGTAATCGCGGATCAGCATGCCGCGGTGAATACGTTCCCGGGTCTTGTACACACCGCCCGTCACACCATGGGAGTGGGTTTTGCCAGAAGTGGCTAGTCTAACCGCAAGGAGGACGGTCACCACGGCAGGATTCATGACTGGGGTGAAGTCGTAACAAGGTAGCCGTATCGGAAGGTGCGGCTGGATCACCTCCTTTCCAGAGCTTGTCGCGAAAGCGCATTGAAGCGCTCACACTTGTCGGCTGTAAAGAAAGACAGACTCAGGGGTCTGTAGCT
>NZ_JBHSMP010000055.1:0-867 GCF_042655705.1 Paraburkholderia denitrificans
GCGGCCTTCCGGCACCATCGCGAGGCCGCGCTTGAGCAGCTCGTGCGCCGGCACGCCCCGGATCGACTGGCCGTTGTATTCGATGTCGCCGGCGGAATAGGGCTTGAGGCCCGTGATCGCCTTCATCGTCGTCGTCTTGCCTGCGCCGTTCGCGCCGATCAGCGTGACGAGCTCGCCCTCCTCCACCTGGAGGTCAACGCCCTTCACCGCCTGAATGCCGCCGTAATTGACCTGCAGGCCCTTGATCTTGAGAATTGCCTTTGCCATCAGTGCACCCCTGCGCCCAGATATGCCTCGATCACCTTCGGGTCCCGCTGCACGTCGTGCGGCAGACCTTCGGCGATCACCTTGCCATAGTCGAGCACTGTCATGCGGTTGCACAGGCCCATCACCAGTTTCACGTCGTGCTCGATCAGCAGGATCGTCTTGCCGTCCGCGCGGATCTTGTCGAGCAGGCGCGTGAGTTCCACCTTTTCGGTCGCGTTCATGCCCGCCGCCGGTTCGTCGAGTGCGAGCAGCTTCGGGTCCGTCGCCAGCGCACGCGCGATCTCCAGACGGCGCTGGTGGCCGTACGAGAGGTTGCGCGACGTGTAGTCGGCGTACTGCGCAATGCCCACGTATTCGAGCAGTTCCAGCGCGCGCTCCTTGATCTCGCGCTCTTCCTTGCGCTCCGCGGGCGTCTGGAACACGGCGCCGAGCAGGCCGTGCTTCGTACGCACGTGGCGGCCCACCATCACGTTTTCGAGCGCGGTCATGCCGCCGAAGAGCCGGATGTTCTGGAAGGTGCGGGCAATGCCCGCCTTCGCCACCTGATACACGGCGGTCGGCGTGTAAGCATCGCCGTCGAGCCTGAACTCGCCCGAGTCC
>NZ_JBHSMP010000056.1:0-1728 GCF_042655705.1 Paraburkholderia denitrificans
AGTCGGCTTTCAGGAGCAGGCTTCAAACCGCCCGGTGCTGCTGCGTCCAAAAGGCGTGGTAGTGAGCGACCGTGGAAAAGTCACCCGGCCAGGGTGGCAGGTACGTGTTGAGCAGATGAGCGAAAGCAAACCGTCCGATGACGCATCGTCAGTATTCTAAAAGCGCTGTCAAAACTGGAGCCGTAAGGTAGCTCCAGGATCAGTCGGGACGACACCTGATTACGGACCCGATGGCAGTCGGTGTATAGGCGGCATGAGCTCAATACAGGCTTTGGTATGGAACGTGAGAACCTTGCTTCGAATGCGAAGGGAAATGACAAGCGGCAGACACCATGAGGAAGAATACCGATGTCGGAGCGAGGGGCGGAGCTGCCCGTAGTAGTGTTGAAGCCTTTGTAATGAAGGTGGAGCGAAGGGGCGGCGTTATCCTGTTGACGAAGGTCACCAACCCGCACTGCGGGGATGAGTGACATGACATCAACGAAACCGTACAGCATTGCGAAACGGGTGGTGTGGGAAGCGTACCAGTTGGTGAGGGCCAACCGCGGGGCTGCGGGCGTGGACGATGAAACTATCGCCATGTTCGAGCTGAATCTTTCGGGAAATCTGTACAAGCTGTGGAACCGGATGTCGTCGGGGTCGTACTTCCCGCCACCGGTGAAGCAGGTTGAGATCCCGAAGGCCAAGGGCGGCACGAGAAAACTGGGGATTCCAACCGTATCTGATCGGGTGGCGCAGAGTGTAGTCAAGCTAATGATCGAGCCGACACTCGATCCGATATTCCATGAAGATTCGTATGGTTATCGGCCGCGCAAGTCGGCTAAACAGGCGATTGCCGTGACGCGTACGCGTTGCTGGAAATACGACTGGGTTGTTGAGTTTGACATCAAGGCGGCATTCGACCAGATCGACCATGCGTTGCTGATGAAGGCGGTGCGACGCCATATCAAGGAGAGCTGGATCCTGTTGTACGTCGAGCGGTGGCTGACTGCGCCGTTCGAAACTGCGGAAGGGGCGAGTTTGCCTCGCCTGCGGGGTACACCACAGGGCGGTGTGATCAGCCCGATCTTGATGAATCTGTTTATGCACTATGCGTTCGATAGGTGGATGCAGCGGACATGGCCGCAATCGCCCTTTGCACGTTACGCCGACGACGCGGTGGTTCATTGCCGCAGTCTGGCGGAGGCGCAATCCGTGATGCAAGCGATTGCCGCACGGCTGGGAGAGTGTGGTCTGACGATGCATCCGGAGAAGTCGAAGATCGTGTATTGCAAGGACAGTAATCGCACTGGCACTCATCCGAACGTGCAGTTCACGTTTCTCGGTTTTACGTTCAGACCGAGAGCGGCATCGAGCAAACACCGACGGCGATTTACCAGCTTTCTGCCAGCGGTGAGCAGCGATGCCTTAAAGAGGATGAGACAGACCGTGCGAAGCTGGAGACTGCACCGTCAAACACCGGCGACGCTGGACGAACTTGCGCAGCAATACAACAGGACGATACAAGGGTGGTGGAACTACTACGGGGCGTTTTATAGGACGGCTATGCGCAGCCTCTTCGGCTACATCGACCTACGGCTTGAGCGATGGGCTCAACGAAAGTACAAGAGGTTGCGGCAGCACAAACGGCGTAGTCATGAATGGCTATGCAAGATGGCGGCTATCCACCCCTGGTTGTTCGTCCACTGGCGTGTTGTTGGGGTACCGGTTGGATAACGGGAGCCGTAT
>NZ_JBHSMP010000057.1:0-686 GCF_042655705.1 Paraburkholderia denitrificans
CGCCATTGAGGACGTTCAGGGCGGCGAACAGTGTCGTGGTGCCGTGACGAACGTAATCGTGCGTGACACCTTCAACGTAGCCGAAGCCCATCGGCAACATGGGTTGCGTGCGTTCGAGGGCCTGGCACTGGCTCTTCTCGTCCACGCACAGAACCAATGCATTCTCGGGCGGGCTCAGGTACAGGCCAACCACGTCGCGCAGTTTCTCGATGAAGAATTGATCGGTCGAGAGCTTGAAGCTTTCGCTACGATGCGGTTGCAGGCCCAGCAACTTGAAGTAACGGTGCACACTCGTCGGCGAGATAGCCGTTTCGGCGGCGATCGTGCGCACGCTCCAGTGCGTGGCGCCATCCGCTGGCTTTGTGTGCAGGGTCTTGTGAATCAGTTGAGCCAGCCGCTCATCGTCAATCGTGCGAGGCTTGCCGGGGCGCACTTCGTCATACAGCCCGTTGATGCGCCCCTCCAGGAAGCGGATACGCCACTTGCCCACCGTGGCGCGCGTGAGCTGAAGACGTTGGGCAATTGCGCTGTTCGGTTCTCCGGCAGCAGCAGCCAGCACGATGCGCGCACGCGTCACCAGCGCTGCCGAAAGCGAGCGCGAACGCGCTATCGAAGTCAATTGCAAGCGCTCATCTTCACTCAACGCCAGTTCGGCCTTCGGTCGTCCCATGGGCATGCTGGTATCT
>NZ_JBHSMP010000058.1:0-1003 GCF_042655705.1 Paraburkholderia denitrificans
CAACGGATACTTCAGCTTCTGGCAGGCTTCGATCAGAAGCGGTGACGCAGCCCCACGGTGGCGGCGACCTGGTTCTGCGTGGTCGACGGCGACAGCGTGTTGATCATCGCCACGTTCTGGCGGAGGTTGCCCATCTCGCCCGACGCGTGCTGGTACACACCCTGGACGTACACGTCGGTGCGGCGCGAGAGTGCGTAGTCAGCCTGCAGCGAGACCGTGTGCCACTTCGGATCGCCCGAGCCGTCCGCGCCCTTGACCTTGCCGTTCGTGAACGTGTACGACGCGTCCAGCGCAAGTGCCGGCGTCAGCGCGTAGCGGCCGTTCAGCTCGAAGTTGTCCATGTGCAGGTTCATGCCCGACGGGAACCCGACGAGGCTGCCGCTCTGGCCGCCGGCGATCAGGTTTTCGTACTGCGTGTGGGTCCACACGAAGCCGGCCGTTGCCGGGCCGTACGTGTAGTTCACGCCTGCGCCGACCGTGCGCTGCGTCTCGGCCGACAGGTTGGAGTTATTGCCCGCGCCCGCCGAGTTCGCGCCACTGGAGTTGCTGACCGTGCGCGAGTTGTTCATCTGCAGGTAGGCCGCCGCGAAGTTCAGCTGGCCGATGCCGTACGATGCGCCAACGCTCCACGCACGGTTGTTCGCGAACTGGCCGGGGTCGTTGCTGAAGCCGTACAGGCCGCCGAACTTGAAGCCTGCGTAGGTGGCGCTCTGGTACTTGACCGAGTTCTTGATCGAGAACGAGTGGTCGAGGTTGTCGTTGTCGAACGGGTGAGCGGCCAGGTTGTTGCCGAAGCCCGAGCCGGTATCCGACAGCGGTGCCACGTAGTCGACCATCGAGTCGTACTGGCGGCCCAGCGTCAGCGTGCCGTACTGGTTGCTCTGCAGGCCGACATAGGCCTGACGGTTGAACATCGTGCCGGCTTCAGTGTCCTTGCCGTTGTTCAGGTTGAAGCCGTTTTCCAACGTGAAGATCGCGTGCAGACCGCCGCCCAGATCTTCGC
>NZ_JBHSMP010000059.1:0-2673 GCF_042655705.1 Paraburkholderia denitrificans
CCCAAAGTAGTGGCGAGCGAAATGGGATCAGCCTGTACTCTTTATCTGTCTGGTTAGGCGAACGCTCTGGAAAGTGCGGCCATAGCGGGTGATAGCCCCGTAGCCGAAAACCAAATGGAAGAACTGGGTGTACGACAAGTAGGGCGGGACACGTGAAATCCTGTCTGAAGATGGGGGGACCATCCTCCAAGGCTAAATACTCGTGATCGACCGATAGTGAACCAGTACCGTGAGGGAAAGGCGAAAAGAACCCCGGGAGGGGAGTGAAACAGATCCTGAAACCGCATGCATACAAACAGTCGGAGCCTCGCAAGGGGTGACGGCGTACCTTTTGTATAATGGGTCAGCGACTTACATTCAGTGGCAAGCTTAACCGAATAGGGCAGGCGTAGCGAAAGCGAGTCCGAACAGGGCGTCCAGTCGCTGGGTGTAGACCCGAAACCAGGTGATCTATCCATGGCCAGGTTGAAGGCACGGTAACACGTGCTGGAGGACCGAACCCACTAACGTTGAAAAGTTAGGGGATGAGCTGTGGATAGGGGTGAAAGGCTAAACAAACCTGGAAATAGCTGGTTCTCTCCGAAAACTATTTAGGTAGTGCCTCGTGTATCACCTTCGGGGGTAGAGCACTGTCATGGTTGAAGGGTCCATTGCGGATTACTTCGCCATAGCAAACTCCGAATACCGAAGAGTGCAATCACGGGAGACAGACATCGGGTGCTAACGTCCGGTGTCAAGAGGGAAACAACCCAGACCGCCAGCTAAGGTCCCTAAAATTGGCTAAGTGGGAAACGAAGTGGGAAGGCTAAAACAGTCAGGAGGTTGGCTTAGAAGCAGCCACCCTTTAAAGAAAGCGTAATAGCTCACTGATCGAGTCGTCCTGCGCGGAAGATGTAACGGGGCTAAGCCAGTTACCGAAGCTGCGGATGCAGATTTATCTGCATGGTAGGAGAGCGTTCCGTAAGCCTGCGAAGGTGCGTTGAAAAGCGTGCTGGAGGTATCGGAAGTGCGAATGCTGACATGAGTAGCGATAAAGGGGGTGAAAGGCCCCCTCGCCGTAAGCCCAAGGTTTCCTACGCAACGTTCATCGGCGTAGGGTGAGTCGGCCCCTAAGGCGAGGCAGAAATGCGTAGCTGATGGGAAGCAGGTCAATATTCCTGCACCATTGCTGAATGCGATGGGGGGACGGATCGCGGAAGGTTGTCCGGGTGTTGGAAGTCCCGGTCCTTGCATTGGAGAAGGCGCCTTGGCAAATCCGGGCGCAGGATTCAAGGGTGTGAGGCCATTCCCTTCGGGGAAGAAGCAACTGGAAGTGGTTCCAAGAAAAGCCTCTAAGCTTCAGTTCAGCAGTGACCGTACCGCAAACCGACACAGGTGGGCGAGATGAGTATTCTAAGGCGCTTGAGAGAACTCGGGAGAAGGAACTCGGCAAATTGGTACCGTAACTTCGGGATAAGGTACGCCCCTGTAGCTTGACTGGCCTGCGCCAGAAGGGTGAAGGGGTTGCAATAAACTGGTGGCTGCGACTGTTTAATAAAAACACAGCACTCTGCAAACACGAAAGTGGACGTATAGGGTGTGACGCCTGCCCGGTGCCGGAAGATTAAATGATGGGGTGCAAGCTCTTGATTGAAGTCCCGGTAAACGGCGGCCGTAACTATAACGGTCCTAAGGTAGCGAAATTCCTTGTCGGGTAAGTTCCGACCTGCACGAATGGCGTAACGATGGCCACACTGTCTCCTCCCGAGACTCAGCGAAGTTGAAGTGTTTGTGATGATGCAATCTCCCCGCGGCTAGACGGAAAGACCCCATGAACCTTTACTGTAGCTTTGCATTGGACTTTGAACCGGTTTGTGTAGGATAGGTGGGAGGCTGTGAAGTGTGGACGCTAGTCTGCATGGAGCCGTCCTTGAAATACCACCCTGATCTGTTTGAGGTTCTAACCTTGGCCCGTGATCCGGGTCGGGGACAGTGCATGGTAGGCAGTTTGACTGGGGCGGTCTCCTCCCAAAGGGTAACGGAGGAGTACGAAGGTACGCTAGGTACGGTCGGAAATCGTGCTGATAGTGCAATGGCATAAGCGTGCTTGACTGCGAGACTGACAAGTCGAGCAGGTGCGAAAGCAGGTCATAGTGATCCGGTGGTTCTGTATGGAAGGGCCATCGCTCAACGGATAAAAGGTACTCTGGGGATAACAGGCTGATACCGCCCAAGAGTTCATATCGACGGCGGTGTTTGGCACCTCGATGTCGGCTCATCTCATCCTGGGGCTGTAGCCGGTCCCAAGGGTATGGCTGTTCGCCATTTAAAGAGGTACGTGAGCTGGGTTTAAAACGTCGTGAGACAGTTTGGTCCCTATCTGCCGTGGGCGCTGGAAGTTTGAGGGGGCCTGCTCCTAGTACGAGAGGACCGGAGTGGACGAACCTCTGGTGTACCGGTTGTGACGCCAGTCGCATCGCCGGGTAGCTATGTTCGGAAGAGATAACCGCTGAAAGCATCTAAGCGGGAAACTCGCCCCAAGATGAGACTTCCCCGGGGACTAGATCCCCTTGAAGGGTCGTTCGAGACCAGGACGTTGATAGGTCAGGTGTGGAAGCGCAGTAATGCGTTAAGCTAACTGATACTAATTGCCCGTAAGGCTTGATCCTATAACAGGTGTGCCTTGCTCCCGAA